>JAEEPQ010000026.1 GCA_016284885.1 Desulfovibrio sp. | reverse complement strand
GGCGCCGGCTCCTCGCCTTCTGGGACGTCTGCGGGCTCGTCCTCGGGCTTCTGCTCCGCGACCGCCTTGCGGCCGTGGCCGCGGCCGCCGCGGCGTCCGCGCTTGCGCTTCTTCTGGGCGACTTCCTCAGGAGCGCCGTCGGGAGCGCCTTCGCCCGGCTCAGCCTCGCCCTGCTCTTCGTTGACCGTCTGCAGGACGTCGAAGAAGCCGTCCACGAAGAAGTCCCCGCTCTCGGCCTGCGCCTGCGGCGCTTCGGCCACTCCTGCTGCTTCGGCGTCAGTGCGGACAGCCTTCTGGCGGGGCGCCTTGGGCGAGGCCGTCTTCTTGCGTCCGCGGGAGCGGGCCGGCTGGATCTGCTCCACTTCGGTCTCGCGCTCGTCCTCGTCGTTCCAGCCGTTCCAGCTGCGCCAGTTGGGGGCTTCCTGCCCGGCATCCTGACCGGCGAAGGGGTCGGCAAAGCGCATGTCCACGGGCGAGGCAAAGGGCGCGGGGCTGGCAGGACTGTCCTGGCCGAAGCCTGCGCCAGCGGGACTTTCGGTTCTGGGCTGGCCTTGGAAAGGCTCGTTCCGGGAGGACTCGCTTTGGGAAAGATTGCTCTGGAAAGGCTCGCTTTGGAACTCAGGGAAGTCCTCGGCCTGGCGCGGGGGCTGGCCAGCAGCTTCGGGAGGAGTCTGGACGGCTTCCTGCACGTCGCCAAGGATGCTTTCCTGGAGACTTTCCTGGAGACTTTCCTGAGGACTATCAAGAGTATTGTCCAGAGTGCTTTCCTGGACGGCCTTGGCGCTCTTGCGCAGGGTCCTGGTGCGTGCGGGCTGCTTGGCTGCCTTGGGCTGGCGCGCCCTTGGCGCGGCGCGTCGCGGCGCAGGACGGGATTCGGGCTCGCGTCCGGCTTCGGCCGCTTCAGCGGCCTGTCCAGCAGCTTGGGCAGGGGTCTGTTCGGGCGCCTGCTCCGGCTGGGCCTGCGCGGCGTCGGCCGTCTTGCGCACGGCCGTCTTGCGTCTGGTGGTCCTTGGCTTTTTTTCGGACGCTTCCGAAGCTGCCTTGGAATCGGCCTTGGCGGTCGATTCGGGGGTCGCGTCTTCGGTCTTGGGCTGGGTTTTTCTACGGGTGGAGGCCGCCTTCTTTTTGGGCTCGGCGGCAGGTTCTGTCTGGGCCGGCGACGCGCTGGCGACAGGGCTTTCCTGATCAAATTCCGTCATGTGATTTTCCTGTGGAGCGCATGGCAGATGCCTGCGCCCGACTAAAAAATGCAGTCGTCTAGGGGGGGCTCCCACTCTGACTGGAAGAGGAAAGCGCGCGCTTTGGCGGCCAAGCTCGCGTGCTGGATAAGGATGTTCACCGCGGCTGCAGCCCGCCGGCCTTGCCGGGGGCCGCGCGCAGGATGAACCTGTCGCTGGGGCGTCTGCGCTTTGCAGGAAGCACACTAAGGTTTTTCGGAGAATATGCAAGCGCCAGCTGCGCGTTCGAGGGACTCTTGCCATGCTGGGCCGGCTCGGGAACAATGGGGCAGGCTGCAGGCCGGGCCTGAACGGCACGGGGACGGCTGCAGGGAAGAAGCACGGAGGACGGCATGGCACAGGGCAGGAACGGCGGAAAGGCAGACGGCGCGGCAAGTGGCAGGGAAGACGGCATGGAAGGGAACGCGAAGAGAGTTGCCGGGGCCAGCGCCGGCGGGGGCGAGGCCAAGCAGGCGCTGCGCGCCAGGATGCGCCGGCTCCGCCTGGAGCAGCCGGCCCCTCTCTGGCTGGCCAGGTCCCGGGCAGCCCAGGCAAGGCTCATGCGCGCCCCCTGCTGGCAGAAGGCGGATACCCTTGCCCTCTACATGCCTGCCAAGGGCGAGACCGGCACGGAACTGCTCCTCGAAAGCGCGCTGGCTGACGGCAGGCGCGTCTTCTATCCGCGGGTGCTCGGCGGGAACGGGGCCATGGAATTCGTCGAGGTGCGGGGACTGGACGACTTTGAGCGCGGCGCCTTCGGCATCATGGAGCCAAGGCCAGCGCTCGCAGGCGAGCCGGAAAGGGCCTTCAACCCGGATCTCGTGGTGGTGCCGGGCCTTGCCTTCGACCGCAGGGGCCGGCGGCTCGGCTTCGGCGGAGGCTACTACGACCACTACTTCGCCCATGCTTCCCGCTTGACACTTGCCGGATTCTGCTTTTCCTTTCAACTGTGCCGTGAAGTGCCGGCTGATCCCTGGGACGTGACCATGGACGCCGTGTGCACGGACGAGGAACTTGTCCTGCCCTGACCGGGCCCCCTCCACACCCCATCTTTTAAGGAGCGACCATGGCGGTACGCCTTCTGCACTTTCGGTTCCCCGGCCTTTCTGCCGTGCGCTGCGCCTTTCAGCTGCGCGCCTCTGCCGCTGGTCCCCTGGACGGCGGGAGCATCTCCTTCACTTCCGGTCCCAGCCGGGAGGAGGTCGAGGCCAGCCGCAGGGACTTCCTGACCCAGTGCGGGCTCGAGGACTGGTGCGAGCTCAACCAGGTGCACGGCGACGTCATGGTCTTCGATCCCGAGCGCGTGACTCCGGACGCCAAGCCTCTTCCCGACGCCAATGCCGACGGCATGGCCACCTCGCAGAAGGGCCGGGCCCTGCTCGTCAAGACGGCAGACTGTCAGCCCCTGCTCGTGGCGCACAAGTCGGGCCGCTTCGTGGCGGCCCTGCACGTGGGCTGGCGCGGCAACAGGCTGCTCTTCCCCTTCACGGGCGTGCGCGCCTTCTGCGCGCACTACGGCATCAAGCCTGCGGACTGCTTGGCCGTCAGGGGGCCGAGCCTGGGACCTGCCAAGGCCGAGTTCATCCATTTCGCCAAGGAGTGGGGCTGGTACTTCCGAGACTACTACGACGGCAGGACGCAGACCGTGGATCTCTGGAGCATGACCCGCGACCAGCTCGTGCAGGCGGGCCTGCCCCGGAGCGCCATTTACGGCATCGACCTGTGCACCAGCACCAACTCCGCCCTGCTCTTCTCCTACCGCGCCGACCACGGCTGCGGCCGGCAGGGCAGCCTCATCTGGATAGCCGAATAGGGCCAAAGGAGCGGCCTTTCCCATGGACAAAACCCTTCTGCTCGACGCCGGCAGCGGAGGCAGGGCCTCCCAGCGCCTTATCGCCGAGTGCTTCATGCGCCATTTTGCCAATCCCGTCCTGGAGGTCATGGACGATGCGGCCCTGCTCGACATCCAGGGGCCGGCGGCCATGTCCACCGACACCTACACCGTGACGCCCCTCTTCTTTCCCGGCGGAAGCATCGGCACCCTCGCCGTGCACGGCACGGTGAACGACGTTGCCATGCTGGGCGCCTGTCCGAAATACCTCACCTGCGCCTTCGTGCTGGAAGAGGGGCTCTCCCTGGACCTCCTCGACAGGGTGGCGGCCGACATGGCCAAGGCCGCCGCGTCGGCCGGCGTCGCCATCGTCACCGGCGACACCAAGGTCGTTCCCAGGGGCGCCTGCGACAAGCTCTTCGTCAACACGGCAGGCCTTGGCCCCCTCATCCGGGAGCCTGCGCCCTCCGGCCACAGCGCCCGGCCGGGCGACGCCGTGCTCGTCAGCGGCGCCGTCGGCGACCACGGCCTGACCATTATGGCGGCCAGGGACGGCCTTTCGTTTGCCAGCGACGTCCAGTCCGACTCGGCCCCCCTGAACGGGCTGGTCAAGGACCTCTTCGACGCCGTTCCCGAAGTGCACGTGCTCAGGGATCCGACGCGCGGCGGCTTGGCGACCACGCTCAACGAAATCGCCCAGCAGTCCGGCGTCAGCATTGTCTTGAACGAGCGCGACATCCCCGTGCACGAGCAGGTTGCCGGCGGCTGCTCCTTCCTTGGCATCGATCCCCTCTACCTCGCCAACGAGGGCAAGTGCATCTGCATCCTGCCCCGTGAGCACGCCGAAAAGGCCCTCGAGGCCATGCATGCCTCTCCCTTCGGCAGGGAGGCCCGCCTCATCGGCGAGGTCCGCGCCGATCATCCCGGTCGCGTGTCGCTCAAGACCGCCATCGGCGGCGAGCGCTTCCTCGGCATGCTCGAGGGTGCCCTGCTGCCCCGCATCTGCTAGCTCCTGCCTGCCTTTCAGGAGGATACGCCATGCGCCTTGCTCCGCTTTGCCTTGCCCTGCTTTTCGCCCTCGCCTTCTGCCCCCGGGAGCTCCCTGCAGCCAGAAGCGCGGCGCCGGCGCAAGCCGGCAGACCGGTCGCCTCGTCCGGTCAGCATGCCGGCCAGCTCGTCACGCAGGAGGCCCTGCAGGGCTTCTGGCTCGGCAGCGAAGGGGGGCGCGACGTGGTCTGCCACTTCAGCGCTTTCTTCATCACCGTTTCGTCGGCGTCCCGCTACGATCACGGCATCTTCATGGTCAAGGACGGCGCGCTGCTCGTGCGGCCGGATCTTGGCAAGGAAAGGCGCCTTCCCGTCGCCATGGAGGGTGGCGAGATCGTCCTTGCCAATCTCCGCCTCAGACGCCTGCTCCGGACGGAAGAGGCCTCCTCCGTCCTGCCTGCGGACGCTGCCTCCCAGGTGCGTTCCTTTGCCGCGCGCGACCATGCCCTGCACTTCTGCAACGTCGAGCCCAGCCCGGAGGAGAAGAAGCTGGTGCAGGACTATCTGGACGCCGATGCGAAGAGGCGCTGCCTCTACATTGTGGAGCGGCAGGTGCTGGATTCCGTCTGCGTCTACGATCCGGCCGGCTGGTGCCGCGACCACGGGATCCGGCAGGGCATCGGGGCCAGACAGCCTTAGGCCGGAACGGTTGCCGTGCTTGGCACGGGAGGAGGAAACGCCATGCGTCCTGCTGCATAGGCCTGCTTTCGCTGTTTGTCCTTGCCCTCTGCTGGCCCCGTTTTGCCGGCGCAGACCAGGCTGGCGCCCAGACTGCCCAGGCCGCCACGGAAGAATCTCTGCAGGGCTGCTGAACCGGACAGGAAGGAGGCGGCACCGCCGTCTACTGCTTCAGCGGCTCCCGGCTCGACGCCTCCTCGCCTGCCGCCGTCTGGAGCCATGGCCGGCTTGCCGTCAGGGCCGGCGTCCTCTCCGTGTCTCCCGAGCAGTACGACTTTCATTACGAGCAGCTGCCGCCGCTTCCCGGGGTACAGGGCAGGAAGGCGTCGCTGGAGGACGGCGTGCTCGTCGTGGGCGGTGCCAGGCTCGCGCGCCTGCCGAAGCCCGATGCCAGCTTCGGCCTTGGGCCGGACGAGGTCCGCCTCGTGGACATGCTAGCCTCGCGCGCCCATGCCTAGGCAGTCTGCAGGGCCGAGCCGGCGCCGGAGGAACGCAAGTTCGTGCAGGATTTGCCTGATGCCGACGCGAGGTGGCGCGCCCTCTACATCACGCAGAGACTTGGCAGCGTCTTCGTCCTCGAGGAAATCTACAACCGTGACCGCTGGTGCCGCTAGCAAGGCATTGAACCCGGAGGCTGGGGGCGATAGGAGGTCAGGGCCCTGAACACCCAAGCCGGCCGTTGCCGCGCTTGAAGCCGTCAGCCCCCAGTCTGCCGTTTCTGCATGGCCGGCGGGCGCCGCGCCCGATGCCTCGGCATGAGGCTCGATGGGGACAGCGAGAGCAGTCGCCCCGCACAGCCGGTCTTTGGCCGGCACGTAGTCCGGCCAGGGAGCCGGCGGTGAGCCGGGCAGAAGGACAGGATGGCTGGCCCGTCGCGCTGGGACTTGCCTAGCGCGCGGAGGAGGAGGGATCGTCCTCTTCCGTCTCGTAGAAGCTGTCGGCCTTGACGCTCCGTCCCCTTTCCTGGTCGCGGGGGCTCAGCTTCAGGTTGTGCTCGACGGCTTGGAGCTGGTGGACGCGCTTGATGGTGGCCCTCGTGTAGGAGGAGGTTCTGCCGAGTCCGGTGGCCATGAATTCCCGTGCGCTTTCATCGCGTCCCCAGCTGACCCACTCGCGCTGGTCCTCGAGCAGGTTCTGGCGGTGGGATCCCTTGGCGAGCTTCATGATCCGCCTCCAGATGGCGCCAAGCTCCCTGTCGGCTTGCTTGAACTCGGGAGACGAGGAGCGCATCTGCCTGTACTCGGCATCGGACAGGGCGAAGCAGGGGCTGAATGCAAGCAGGAAGGCGGCGAGGAACAGCAGAAATTTCATGGGCGTGTCCTTGACGGGCGCCTCGGCATGGAGGCGGATGGAGGGAGGCTGTCGGGAGAGGGCAGGCGCGCGGACCGCGCGGGAGGACAATAGCGTGGAGGAGCGGAAAGTGCTATAGCCAGCCCGATGGCCAGCAGGAAGCTTGCCGTATTGTACCTTTAAAGAAAATTAGGATGAAGCGCTCACAAAACAAGAATTTTTATATTAATATAAAATTGAAAATCAACAATATTATGAGATTAACATGATTAGAAATATTGTAGTCGTTATAGTGGTTTTTCTAGTATATACATCATATTTTTCTGAAAAAATACATGCAGATAGTATAATTTTGCTCGATCCAGGACATACAATGACAAAATATGGAACAAAAAGTTGTTCTGGAGGTGTAGAATATCAATATAATAACGAGATGTCTGATTTTATAGAAGAGTACTTGAAACAACATAATGTGCACGTTATACAGACGAGGGGTGCAAATCAAGAGATGTCTCTTCAAGAAAGAACAAAGAATTCTTTAGGAAAAGTACTATTTATTTCGATACATCATGATTCAGCTCAAGAGCAATTCATTAGTTATAAAACTGGATATCCATGCTCAAATTATGCATCAGGATATTCCATATTTGTGTCGCGAAAAAACAAATATTTCGAAAAATCCTTAGCGTATGCAAAAATATTGGGAAGCAATTTGCGACAACAGGGGCTAATGCCGGCTTTACATCATGCAGAAAAGATAAAAGGCGAGAATCGAGAATTGATCGACAGAGAGCTTGGAATCTATCTATTCGATGATCTCGTTGTACTCAGAACGGCGCAATGTCCAGCAATCTTGTTTGAATCTGGAGTTATTATCAATCCATACGATGATTTATTAGTAAAGTCGCATGAATATAGAACTAAAATTGCTCAATCTATGCTTAAAATTGTAAATTTTGCAGTCACAAGCAAAATAAATAATTAAAATTCATTTGCATTACATACACTCTATTTATTAAAATAAAATATTATTTACTGTTTTAATTAATCACGTTTGTTAGAGTTTATCCAGGTTGACCAAGCAGGATAAGCTTTTTTTAGTCGAAATGTTGCGTCATAGATAGAAAATTCATCTGCATTATGCTCTGCGACAAAGTAGCACTCTGGTGTTGCATACTCGCCAGTTATGTCGTCGAAATAGCCATTTTCTAATTCTTTGCAGAGGAAAAGTCTGCATCCATTCCCTCAGGCAGACCATGATAGCGTATTCCTCGTGTCGATGCGACAACAAATCCGCTTTTTGCCATAGAAGTCAATATTGCCCTCATAGCAGACAGCCTTGCATCCCAATGCCGTTGTTTTTTCAAGAGAATAATCAAGGAGTAGCTTCCCGTATCCCTTTCTTTTGAACCCCGGGCCTCGGTTCAATTGCAACGCGGGGCCTGTGGGCTCTGTGAGGAGGTGACGAGGTAGTGACTTGATCGGGATCCCTTGGGCCGGTGTCGGGATCCTGGCCAAGGCCCAGCCCCCCCTCCCCCCGGGGGGCGGGGCTGGGTGCGTTCATCGTCGACGGCGCCAGCGGACTTCGGGAACCTGGGGAACGCCCAGCTGTTGCTTGGTCGCTGCCGCGCGACCTCGACCGGTCGCTGCGTGAAAAGTGCGGGCCTTTTCACCAGTCAGGGCGCGATAGTAAAAGCCCTGAACAGGATCGGCATCGTCAAGGCAGTTGAGGGGCTTGCTACCAAATAGCACTCTCAACATGATCTAGAAACAGAAAAGCCCTCGCGAGCTGGCAACGCACAAGGGCCATCATGTAACCCTAGACATGTAACCAGGAGCGCCAGAACGCAAAAAGGGTTGCCTTTTTCAAGGCAACCCGTTGATTTCATTGGCGTCCCCAGGCAGATTTGAACTGCCGTTGACGGCGTGAAAGGCCGCTGTCCTGGGCCGGCTAGACGATGGGGACGTGGAATGCAATGCGTATTGGCTGGGCTACAAGGACTCGAACCTTGATCGTCGGAGCCAGAATCCGATGTCCTGCCAATTGAACGATAGCCCAACTCGCGTTGCAGGGAAGGCTTTTATGCCATGGCTAAAAAGTTGTCAACGCTTTTTTGCGCGGGGCCTGAAACGGCCCCGTCCGAAACTGAAACGGCCTAGTAGGGTTCCCACTTGAGCTGGGATTCCCAGGAGCCGTAGGTCATGGGGGTGAGCTTCCTGACGAGCAGAAGGGCTCTGAGCACCTCGCTCTCGCTCCAGGCCTGGGCTATGCAGCCATCGGGTTCAAAGGGCGCTTCGGCGGACATGATTTCCGAGATGTGTCCGAGGCCCGCTGCGCCGAGGTGCTGGGTAAAGAGGGGCTCGATGCCGGTCAGGAACTGGGATGCCGTCTGCTTGAGCAGGAGCTTGGGCTCGCCGAGCACGTCGATGCGGTGGAGGATCCATTTGAAGAGGGCGTCGGCGTACATGCCGATGAGCCAGGGCCACACCGTGCCCTGGTGGTATGCTGCATCGCGCTCGTCGGGGCCGCCGGCGTAGCGCCGGCAGTAGCCGGGGGAACCCGGCGCCAGCGTGCGCAGGCCAAAGGGCGTGAGCAGCTTTTCCTGCACGGCCCTGAGGACGGGGCCTGCCTTGGCGACGGCGAAGACGGGATGGGGCAGGGAAAGGGCCATGAGCTGGTTGGGGCGCAGGCTTTCGTCGGGACCGCCCAGCCAGGCGGGGCGCCACACGTCGCAGAGCGTGCCGTCCTCCTTGCGGAAGCGTTCCTCGAAGACGGCGCGCATGCGGGCAAGCTCCTGCTCCGAGCAGGGGACGGGATCGCCCAGTTCCAGAGCCAGTTCGCGGGCAAAGGCCAGCGTGTCGTACCAGAGGGCTTCGATTTCGACGGGATAGCCCCAGCGTGGCGTGACGGGACGGCCCTTGGCCTGGGCGTCCATCCAAGTGAGCTGGGTGTCGGGCGTGCCGACTTCGAGGAAGCCGTCGGCGTCAAGGCGGCAGTGCTCCAGGTCTCCTGTGCGGTAGGCGTCGACGATGCGGTAGATCCTGGGCGCGAAGGGCTGCATAAGCTCCCTGCGCTGCGCCTTGCCAGCTTCGGAATCGGGGAGGCTTTCCAGCAGGCGCGCCGAGCAGGAGGCGAAGAGCAGGGAGGCATCGATGCTGTTGTAGCCTTCTGGGGTGCCGTCGGGCCTGAAGGTGTTGGGAATGCGCCCATCCTGCATGCCGGCGCCGATGCGCTCGAGCGTGTCCAGGCCTTCCCGACGGCGTCCTGCCAGGAAGGTCGTCCCCGGCAGGGCGATGAGGGTGTCTCGGCCCCAGCTGCCGAACCAGTGGTAGCCGGCAAGGAGCGCGTCTTGGCCGGAAGTGTCCTTGATATGGAAGATCCCGGCCTGCCTGGCGAGGTAGCCTGTCAGATCCTGCGCTGCGGGGAATTCCCGCGCCCTGCGCAGCGCTTCGTTCTCCCAGAGGACGTCGAGGGCCTCTGCCGCAGGCTCGGTCGAGGCGCAGATGGTCACGGGCCGGCCCTGCTGCAGCTGGAATTCAAAGTAGCCGGGCGCGATGAGGTCTTCGGCGCAGGGGAAGCCCCGCTCCCGCTCAACGGGATATTCGGCTGCGTAGATCCAGCGCGGCTCGGTGCAGAAGACGGGCCTCCGGTCTGCCTGGAAGAAGAGGCGGGGCATGCCGGTGTAGGGCTGGAAGGCCACGCTTTCAGATCCTATGCGCTCGACCTCGAAGCTGGCGTCCTCGTTGGCGCAGGCCAGGGCGTGGAAGTGCCTCAAGGCCAGCAGCGGCGAGACGCGGAGCGTTGCGCGCTTCGCCGGGCTCTTGAGGGCGTAGCGCAAAAGGACGGCGTGGCGGCCCGGCAGGAGCAGGACGCTCTTTTCCAGCTCGAGGGCACCTAGCTGGTAGGTGAAGGTCGGGCAGGGACGGGTGGCGAAGGCGGCGAGGGCCTTCTGTCCCTCGGGGTAGACGCAGCCGGGATGGCAGCGGCTCGAGAGGGGGTAGGTCACGCCGTCGGCGTCGAGCCAGTCTTCCACGCTGGAGAGCAGGACGTGCCTGCCTATCTGGTCGAGGTTGGCCACGAGCAGGCCGTGGTAGCGCCTGGCGTTGCAGCCGCAGGCCGTGCCGGAAGCGTAGTCGCCGAGGCCGTTTGCTTCGAGCCATTCCATATGCAGGGCCTCGTTCATGTCCCGGATCTGGGATGTCAGTTTTGCCATGGATACTTCCTGTGGGGCGTGCGTACGCCGCAGTCTGGAAGGTGAATGCCGAACGGGGGCAGGGGGAGAGGGCGTCCTTGCGGGCGCCTCCTTGCGACAGGCAATCCTACCTTGCTTTCCTTCCAAAAAACAGTAGAATTGCTACCCATGATATAACGGACAAGCCCACCTGCCGGCGGTTGCCAGACAGCATGCGCCGGTGCGGGAGAGGGCTGTCCGCGACGTGCAAGGAAGCCCCGGGCATGCCCGGGCAGGATCGTCGTTCCGCCCTTGACGGGACGCCGCGGCGGCTGGAGTTGTGTTTGGCGACAGCATTATCGACTGCAGGCATGCCTGCGCGCACGGCCCGCGCAGTCCGCACGGCCCGCGCCGTCCGTCCGGCGCGCACCCAGGCCGGCGAGCCCCGCTACACCCGCGAGGAGCGGCTCTTCCTGCTGGCAGATGCGCTGATCTGCCCTCTGGACGACAACGACGCCCTGCTCTTCGAGCTGCTCTCGGGCCTCGGCGCCTGCCCCCGCAAGGCGCGCTCCGCCCAGGCGCTGCAGGAAGTGCGCGAGGCGCTGCGCCTCAAGGGGGCGCCCTACCTGACCAGCCGCAGTTCAGGCATGGACCCGGAGCGGCGCTTCGAGCTGTGCCTGGAGGGCATTGCGGATCCGGAGCTCGGCGTCTTCCTCGGGCGCTTCTGCATCGACAAGGCGCGCCTCAAGACCACGGACGGCCTGGGGCTGGCGCAGGTGGCGGCGCTCTACCAGAACCGCGAAGAAGTCTTTCGGGAGCGCTGGACGCTGGCGCCGCTGCTCAACGTGCGCATCACGCACGTGCAGAGCGCCCCGCCGAATGCCGCCTGGTTTGCAACGCTCAGGCCTTTTTTGAAAAGCGCGCTCTTCGCCGACATGGCGACCGCCCTCTATTACGAAAACAGCCTCTGCGAGGCGCTGGCGGCAGCCTCTGCCGAGTGGCGGCAGGGGCGCCTGAAGACGCCTCAGGAGCTCGGCGTAGCCCGCTTTGCGCCGGCGCTCGCCAGCCTCTGCCTCTGGCAGGGCCAGCTGGCGGCAGCCGGCTCCATGGCGGCATCCCTCCGGAGCGGGGGCCAAGCCTTCCACGCCGACGTCGTGGCCGGCATGATGGAGCTCGTCCAGGCAAGCCGCGCCAGCCTCGGCTACTTCAACCAGGCCATCCAGGCCTGGCGCCAGTCCGCCGGCTCCCGCGCCGGCGTGCACGTCGGCATGAACATCGGCCTGTGCTGGAACCTGGCGCGGCTGCTCTACGGCAGCACGGAAGACTTCGTTTCCCTGCGCCGGGAACTTGCCGTGCTCTGCACCCAGGAGCCAGCAGGCGCCAAGGCCTACAGCTTCGGCAGGCCGGGCTTTCTTGCCCTGCGCGCCCTGGACTGCCTCAACGGCGGCGACCGCGCCGGGGGAGAGGCCTATCTCAAGGAAGAGATGCCGGGCGACAGGAACTTCCTCTCGGTCCTGCTCTTCCGCGGCGCCAGAATACGCTTCGGCATGGCGGGCAGAAGCGACGAGCGGGTGCTCAGAGCCTGGCATAGGGCCAGCCGGGGCTTTCCGCTGGTCCAGCGCCTCTTTGCGGATCTGCTCTGCCGGCTCCTGCCGGCAGACGAGGCCACCGGCTTCGAACGCGGCCCCGCTGAGCAGGGCCTGCTCGACTTTGGCGCCCTGGCCTGCGACGGCGACTCCTGGAACCGGCGCCTGTCGGCGCTGGAGCAGCTCGTCGAGGTGCCCGACGCCGGCTCGGCTGGCGAGGACAGGGACGAGCGCCTCGTCTGGATAGTGGACTGGCGCCTGCGCAGCGTCAGGCCGGCTTCCCAGCGCAAGGCAAGCTTCGGCTGGGGCCAGGCGCGCATGGTGTCGCCCGGCCTGCTGGCCAGGCGTCCAGAGGCCTACGGATTCCTGGACATGCAGGACGTGCGCATACTCGAGCAGGTCGCAGCCGGGAAGGACAAGGTGCCGGAGGCCTTCGCGCTGGAGGAGGCCTGCGTCCCCATGGACGGCTGTCCGCGCGTCTTCGAGGCGTCGGGGCAGGCCCTGGCGCCCCTTGCTCTCAGGCAGGGCCTGCTTGCCTTCCGCCTGAACTCCTACGGCAGGGACATGTGCCGCTTGGCGATCTCGGATCCCGACGTGCCGGGCCTGCTTGCCGAAGAGGGCGGGCTTGCGGAGGGCGGACGCCTGCTCGTCCGGCGCGGGGCGGAAATCGTCTTCTATTCCCTGTCCGGCCCGGCCGCCAGGATGCTCGCCGTGGTCGGCAAGGCCTACGTCTTTCCCGCAGGAAGCCTGAACAGGGTGCTCTCCCTCGCCAGCCGCCTTGCCCCGGAAATTCCCGTGGAGGCCGACATCGAGGCCGCCTACGTGGCCTCCGACCCGACGCCCGTGCTCCAGCTGGAGCAGGTGGACGCCGGCTTTGCGGCCCAGACGGGCGTGCGTCCCTTCAGCCGTCCCGACACGCCCTTCTATCCCACGGGCGCCGGCGTGCGCGAACCCTTCGCCATGGGCGTCCAGGACGGAGAGGACGGCGCGGTCGGCCTTCCTAGGCCCGTGCGGACCCGCCGCGACTTTGCCGAGGAGCGGAGCGCGCTGGCGGAGCTGGCGAAGGCCTGCCCCGCGCTCGGGGAGAATCTGGACGGCCAGCGCTGGTCGAGCTCCCAGCCGGACGACGTGCTGGAGCTTCTGACCCAGCTCGGCGCCTCGAAGCTCGCCTCCAGGGTGGAGTGGCCCAAGGGCGCGGCCGTCAAGGTGTCGGGCATACTCACGGCCAAAAGCTTCCACGTCAGGATAGAGCAGTCGGAAACGGACTGGTTCGGCGTCTCCGGCGAGGTGGAGATAGCCGAAGACCGCTTCCTCTCCATTCAGAGCTTCCTGCGCTCGCTCAAGGGAAGCCGCTTCGTGGAGCTCGGCGACGGCGACTACGTTGCCCTGACCGAGGACCTGCGCCGCAAGCTGACGGGCCTGCAGCTCATGCTCTGCGAAGACGGCAGGAACGGCTTCGGGGTGAACCCGCTGGCCCTGAAGAGCCTGGAGCAGGCCATGGAGGGCATGCAGGTTGACGCCGACGCGGCCTGGACCCTCTCCCGCGAGCGCATGTCCAGGGCCTTTGCGGCCAGCATTGCGGTGCCACGCGGCCTCAAGGCGGAGCTGCGCGACTACCAGCGCGAGGGCTACGAGTGGCTTCAGCGCCTGGCGCTGTGGGGCGTGGGCGCCTGCCTTGCGGACGACATGGGCCTCGGCAAGACCCTGCAAACCATTGCCTGCATGCTGGGGCGGGCCAAGGAGGGGCCCTGCCTCGTCGTTGCGCCGACCTCGGTGTGCGGCAACTGGGAGACCGAGATTGCCCGCTTTGCTCCCAGCCTCAAGACCAAGCGCCTGGGCCAGGCCGGACGCGAAAAGGCCATTGCCGGCATGCGCAAGGGAGGAGTGCTCGTGGTCGGCTACGGCCTGCTCCCCTTCATCGACGAGGAGCTTGCCAAGGTGGAGTGGTCCATGCTGGTGCTCGACGAGGCCCAGGCCCTCAAGAACGCCCAGACCAGGCGCGCGAGATCCGCCAGGATGCTCAGGGCCGGCTTCAAGTGCGCGCTCACCGGCACCCCCATCGAAAACCGCATCGACGATCTCTGGAGCATCTTCAGCATCGTCAACCCAGGCCTCCTCGGCTCCTGGGACTCGTTCAGGAAGCGCTGGGGCGGGGCCCAGGCGGGAAGCGCCGCCAGCCGTACCCTTCGCGCCCTGGTGCGTCCCTTCATCCTGCGCCGGCTCAAGAGCGCCGTGCTCTCGGAGCTCCCGCCGCGCACAGAGCAGACCCTCGTGGTGGAGCCCACCGACGAGGAGCGGGCCTTCTACGAAGCGGAGCGCCGCAAGGCGGTGGACCGCATCGCCTCCCTGGACGAGGGGCGCAAGCGCTTCGACATTCTGGCCTCGCTCATGAAGCTGCGGCGCGCCTGCTGCCATCCCTCGCTGGCGGATCCGGACATGGCGGCCCTCGAGAAGACAAGCTCCAAGACGGAGCGCTTCCTCGAGATAGCGCAGGAGCTTATCGGCGCAGGGCACAAGCTCCTCGCCTTCAGCCAGTTCACCAGCTACCTGCGCATGGTGGAGGAGGCGCTCAAGGAGCGGGGCGTTTCCTGCCTCTACCTCGACGGATCGACGCCCGAGAAGGAGCGCAGGGCCAGGGTGAAGTCCTTCCAGACCGGCGGGGGCGACGTCTTCCTGCTCTCGCTCAAGGCCGGCGGCACGGGCATCAACCTGACGGCCGCCGACTACGTGGTGCACCTCGATCCCTGGTGGAATCCCGCCGTCGAGGACCAGGCCTCGGACAGGGCCTACCGTCTGGGCCAGCAGCGCCCGGTCACCATCTACCGCCTCGTCATGGCGGGCACCGTCGAGGAGAAGATTCTCGCCATGCACGAGCGCAAGCGCGAGCTGGCCGCAGACTTCCTCGAGGGCGGCGCCGGGGGCGCCGGCCCCCTCACGGAGCAGGAGCTGCTCGACCTGCTCCAGTAGGCGCAAGAACCTGCCCTGCCAGGGCGCCGGAACGCGCTTCCGGCCGAGCCGGAGGCGCATATTGACGGGAAAGAAGAAAGCTCTTAAAGGGAACATGCTTCGTTTTTTTCAAGGAGGTTTAAGAGGATGTCTCAGAACGGTTCAGACATTGTGGTCGACCGCGCGAAATCGTCGTGGTCAGATCTGTGGAAAAAAGAGGATTACTGGGCCATATGGCTTGGCTTTCTCATTCTGGGCCTCGCGCTCTGCGTCGTCATGAACGGCAGGCCGGCCCTGGACAAGGAAAGCGTTCCGCTCCTGCAGACCATTGCGGCCGAAAAGCAGAAACCCATCAAAACCGTTGAATTCTACCAGGCCAAGGCCAAGCTGAAGAAGGTGCAGGGCAAGAACCTGCCCCTCCTGAAGCAGGTGCTCGGCTACCTGAAGACCCCCGGCGCCTGGCATGCCAATCCGCTGGATTCCCTTGCCATGACCAAGGAGCAGGCTGACGCTGCCAACGCCGCCATCCTGCCCAAGGTTGACGCGGCCAAGGCCGCCGAAGCCGAGGCCCTCGAGCTCGCCAAGACGGCCCAGGCAGCCGCGGCCGGCGCCCAGTACGCCGACCAGGCCCTCAACGATGCGGCCAATGCCGCCATCGGCAAGTGGCAGAAGGCGGCCGGCGACACGGCCAAGATTTCCAAGAAGGTGAAGAAGCCTTTCAGCATCTACGGCTCCCTCGCCGTGCTCGGCCTCGGCCTCGGCGTGCTCGTGACCTTCGGCGCCTGCTTCATGGGCTACAATCCCGTGAAGTTCTTCCTCGGCTTCCTCGGCGTCTACGCGGTCTGCGTCATTGCGCAGATCCTCGGCAAGCAGGACGTGATGAAGGGCTGGGGCCTCAACGCCGAAATCTGGTCCATCGTCATCGGCATGCTTATCGCCAACACCGTGGGTAGCCCCAAGTGGCTCAAGTACAGCGCCCAGGTCGAGTACTTCATCAAGACCGGCCTCGTGCTCCTTGGCGCCGACGTGCTCATCTACAAGCTGATGGCCATCGGCATCCCCGGCATCTTCGTCGCCTGGGTCGTCACCCCCATCGTCCTGGTGTGCACCTACATCTTCGGCCAGAAGCTCTTGAAGATCGAATCCCCGACCCTCAACATCGTCATTTCCGCCGACATGTCCGTGTGCGGCACCTCCGCGGCCATCGCGACGGCTGCCGCCGCCCAGGCCAAGAAGGAGGAGCTCACCCTCTCCATCGGCCTCTCCCTGACCTTCACGGCCATCATGATGGTGGTTATCCCGGCCATCATCAAGGCCTGCGGCATGCCTGAGATCCTTGGCGGCGCCTGGATCGGCGGCACCATCGACGCCACGGGTTCCGTGGCCGCAGCCGGCGCGTTCATCGGTCCCAAGGCCCTGCAGGTCGCCGCTACCATCAAGATGATCCAGAACGTCCTCATCGGCGTGAGCGCCTTCTGCGTCGCCATCTACTTCGCCACCAAGGTGGAGAAGCATGAAGACGGCCACCAGGTCGGCGCCATGGAGATCTGGAACCGCTTCCCCAAGTTCGTGCTTGGCTTCCTGGCGGTCTCCATCCTCCTCTCCTGGATCTCCGGCTCCCTGGGCAGCGACCTGGGCAACGCCCTGGTCTCCAACGGCACCAACAAGGTGACCGTGCCCCTGCGCGGCTGGTTCTTCGCCCTTGCCTTCGTGTGCATCGGCCTTGCCTGCAACTTCCGTGAGCTGGCCAGCTACTTCAAGGGCGGCAAGCCCATCATCCTGTATGTGTGCGGCCAGTCGCTCAACCTCTGCCTGACCCTGCTTATGGCATGGATCATGTTCTACAAGGTCTTCCCAGAGATCACGGCAACCATCTGACCATACCTTCCATAAGCCCGCGCCGCAGCGCGGCGCGGGCTTTGGAGACTGCGAAATGTCTTTCCTTTCTTCTTCCGGCAGGGGCGCGCAATGGGCCAGGCTCATCATGGGCGGGACCGTTGCATGGCTCGTGCTGGGGATTCTCATTCCCTGGGTTTACAGATCCGTGCCGATCCTGCGCCATTCCTGCGAACAGCAGGACAGGTACGACATAGAGGCCGGCGCCATCTACTACACAGACGTCCCTGTTTCGCTGGACAGCGAGATGGCCAGCCGCAGGGCCGTGCAGAAGGCGCTGGAACTCCGTCGCAAAAGCATGTGATGATGTTGAAAAAGCCGGTGGGCAGCCGCCCGCCGGCTTTTTTTCTTTTAACGCGCATCCTCCGGTCTTGTGCCTGCAGGACTGCTGTGCTAGTTTCAATCGCGCGCGCCTGCGGCGCGGTACATCTTCATCAGGACGGAAGGCAGCCATGGAACATCTGCAGAGCATGGGCGACAAGTGGTTCGCCCTTGGCGTGAAGCCCGAAGACATCACCGGCGTGATCGCTACGACGCTGGAGTACGGCGGCACAAGGCCGGTATGGTCGGCAAAAAGCGCATCCTGGGAACGCATCCTCATGGCCTGGCCCAATGAGTCCCTGCTGCGCACCTCCGTGATCGTGGCCGGCAAGCCCGAGGGGGAGCTTCCCGCCGTGGCCGTGGCGCCCTTCATGGAAGGCTTTGCCAACGACCTGGTCTTCCGTGAATCCTATCCATGGAAAGACGGGCACGCCGGCGAGATCCTGGCCCAGCCCGACGGTTTCTACCCGCTGTGGTTCTACGACCCGCTTTTTTTCCGCGACGCCCCCAGCTTGAAAGAAGGTGAGACCGCAACGTTTTACCTTTCCGGGCTGTGCTACGGCATACGCCGCGCCCTGCTGGACGAGCTGACCATCACCGAGGGCCCGCAGTATGAGCAACATGCCATCAAATGGATGAAGGAGAACCCCTCCAAAACACGCCTGGACGTGCCTCCGCTCAAGATACCCCTCAAAGGCCAGACCATCATCGACCTCTTCCAGCATTGCTGCGAATACCAGTGCCGCGCCGTCATCTTCGACGTGGACAGCTTCATGTTCGGGCCGGAGCAGGGGCAGATGAAGATCTACCGCTTCGGCATCGGCTTTGGCGATCCGAAAAAGCCGACCTACGCCATCATCTACGCCCCGGAACGCGTCTGCGGAAAATACGTGCCCGCGGAAAACGACGAAGTCGATATCGTGTTCTGGATGCAGGGGCGCATCGCCGACCCCGAAGAACAGCCTGCCCCCCAGCCGGAAGAAGGGCAGGAAGGGGACAAGAACTAGCCATGGACCGCGGCGCTGAACTTGACCAGTCCATGCTGCGCATTGCAGGCGTGGTCGAGGAATCCATCGTTGACGGTCCGGGCCTGCGCTTCGTGCTCTTTGTGCAGGGCTGCCCCATACACTGCCCCGGCTGCCAGAATCCGCAGACCTGGGATCCCAGGGGCGGCACTGAGATAACCTGCCGGAAAGTGCTGGATAAGATCCTCCAGGATCCGCTCGTCCATGGCGTGACCTTCAGCGGCGGAGAACCCTTTGAGCAGGCGCAGGCGCTGCTGCCCCTGGCGCTGGCGCTCAGGGAACGGGGCTACCATCTCATGGCCTTCAGCGGGCATACGCTGGAAGCCCTGCTCACGCGGCCGGAATGCCGGCCGCTGCTGGAAGCCCTGGACATGCTTGTGGACGGTCCCTTCGTGGAAGCCGAAAAGTCCCTGGAGCTCCGCTTCCGCGGATCACGCAACCAGCGCGTGCTCGACATGGCCGCCACACGTGCCGCCGGCTGGAAGCCCGTGCTGCACGAAATGCACGGGTCCGCAGACCGTTAATCCCCGGATCTGGGCTCCAGCTCCGCCGCCAACGTCCGGCAGCGGACGTGTGCCGTACGCCTGCGGCTGTGCATGTCCCGGGCTTTGCGCTCAGGCTTCTTTTTCCATGCTGCGCCGGTACTGCCGCGTTCCGGCGGGCTTCCTACCTGTCCGCCTTGTGCGCCGCCGGCTGGCCTGCCTGATCCCATGCCATGTACGCCTCCAGCAGCTCACCGGCGTGCCGGGGCAGGGCGTCCTTCTGGCTGTACTGCTGCAGCACGGTCTGCCTGGCATTGCCGCCCACCTTTTCACGGGCATCCGCATCGTCGAGCACTCGGCACAGGATCTCGAACTGCTCCTGGGGCGTATCGGGCCAGGCGAGCATGTTCCTGCCTGGCTCCAGCGGCCCGGAACACGGGAGGGGGGCCAAAAGCGGCGTCCCGCAGCTCATGGTCTCCAGCGTTTCCACGAGCATGCCGCCATGCCGCCGCAGGCAGACATGCACTGTGGAGGAGCAGAGCATGTCGCGGTACGCCGGGCGGCGCAAAAATTCGCAGGCGTGCAGGCGGGAAGAAAATTCCTCCCCCAGACCGGAAAAAACCTTGAGCAGCGGCGCACCCTGGCCAAAGCCGCAGACCAGCAGCACATGGCAGAAAGGACGCCTCAGCAGAAGGGCCGTGACCACCCGGATCAACCCGCTGCCGGCAAGCAGGCCGGGGTCCTTGACGGCGATGGAGACGAGCTCCTTGGGACTGATCCCGGAAAAGAAGGGGGAGGACGCTTCGCGCCGGAAAAAATCCGTGTCCACGGAAAGAGGGATGATGCCGATGGAAGGACGCAGGATCTGCGGGAAGGCATCGCGATGATGGGCCGAAAAGGCATAGGCCCTGTGGCATTGAAACAGGGTGTACCCCTGCACCATGAGCGCTGCCGCGCGGCTGTCATCATCCTCTGTGCGCTGCGCAGCGGAACTGTCCAGGTAGGCAACGCGGAAGGACTCTGGAAAGGCGCGTTCCACAAACAGGCTCACGCCGTTCCCAGCGGAAAAAAGCACCATGTCGGGCTCATAGCCGGCACTCCTGATCTGGGTGAACGAGGCCAGGGCCTGCCTGCCTATGTCCACGGCGCGCGTCCATTCCGTGACGAGCGGATCCCTGACAGACAAATTCCTGTCGCGCGGGGCGCGGAACTGCACGCGGCGCACGCAGGGAAGCGCGAAATCACGCCTCTCATAACGCGAGGCAAAAAGCACCTCGTTTGCCGGATCCGCCGCAAAATGCGTGGCCAGGGATTCAAAATGCCCGGGGAAACTGTCGTTGCAGAAAAGTATGCGCATAAGCGTCAGGAAAAGACATATGGCCAGGTTACGTTCCAGCCGTTGGATCTCTGTCGCCTCAAGATAACAGCCTGGGAGCCCATGTCAACGCACCGAGGCCTTCCTGAGGCAGTCCCCGTGGGAACCAGAACGGTGCCCATCCAAGGGCACACCCATGGAATGTTCTTTATTTTATCAATTATTTATTATAGTTGAATGAGTTATAAACATTATGGACATTTCATGGGATGCCAGCCAGCAAAATCGACTCTCCGCTGTGCGCGCAGATCTTCATCAAGGCATCGCCATCTGTGATGTTCTCGATTTTGTTCATTATTTTATTTTTCATTTCAATAAGTTATTATTGTTATGAACGTTCTTCACATAGCAATGCCTGCGCAGGAGGAACAATTGATCATGCGGGAAACAGGGCAGGACCGGCGCTTTCCGTCCATGAAGCCTTCCACCGTTATGGGTCGCAGGAAAAAAGCCATGACGAAAGAGGGAGCGCCCAAGGCGCTCCCCGCATCCATCCGATGGAGTGCTTCAGATCTTAGATCTTATGGGAGCTGCCCAGCACATTGCGGATCTTGCGCTGCACCATTTCCTTGACGGCCTGGCGGGCAGGCTTGAGATAGGCGCGCGGGTCGAAGGCTTCGGGATGCTCGGCAAAGTATTTGCGGATGTTTGCGGTCATGGCCAGGCGGATGTCGGAATCGATGTTGATCTTGCATACGCCGGACTTGGCGGCCTTGCGCAGCATCTCTTCCGGCACGCCCTTGGCTCCGCCCAGCTTGGCTCCGTACTGGTTGGCCATCTCCACGAATTCCTGCGGGACGCTGGATGCGCCGTGCAGGACCAGCGGATATCCGGGCAGCATGGAGGAAATCTTGTCGAGCCGCTCGAAATCCAGCTTGGCCTCGCCCTTGAACTTGTAGGCGCCATGGCTGGTGCCGATGGCTATGGCCAGGGAATCGCACCCAGAACGCTGGACGAACTCCACGGCCTGGTCCGGGTCGGTGTAGATGCTGTGCTCTG
>JAEEPQ010000025.1 GCA_016284885.1 Desulfovibrio sp. | reverse complement strand
CAAATCAAGGAGTTCGGTATGAGTTCTGAAATGAAATCCATGCACATGGGCCAGATCACCTCTTTCTTCATCCCCAACGTCACCCTCGTTGGCTCCGGCTGCTCGAAAGAGATCCCCAACCGCATGAAAGCCCTCGGCGGCAAGTATCCCCTCATCGTCACCGACAAAGGCATCGTGGCCTGCGGCATCCTGAAGCAGATCACCGACATCCTTGACGCCGCCGGCATGAAGTACTGCGTGTACGACGAGACCGTGCCGAACCCGACCGACAAGAACGTCGAAGCCGCCACCAAGATGTACAAAGACAACAAGTGCGACAGCCTCATCACCATCGGCGGCGGCTCCTCGCACGACTGCGGCAAGGGCGTCGGCTTCGTGGCCGGCTGCGGCGGCACCATCCACGACTACGAAGGCGTGGACAAGTCCTCCAAGCCCTTCCCGCCCTACGTTGCGGTCAACACCACGGCCGGCACCGGCTCTGAAATGACCCGCTTCTGCATCATCACCGACACCTCCCGCAAGGTCAAAATGGCCATCGTCGACTGGCGCTGCACGCCTTCCGTGGCCATCGACGATCCCGACCTCATGATGGGCATGCCCCCGGCCCTGACCGCCGCCACCGGCATGGACGCCCTGACCCACGCCGTCGAAGCGTACGTGTCCACGGCCGCCACGCCCATGACCGACGCCTGCGCCGAGAAGGCCATGGAGTACATCAACCGCTACCTGCGCCGCGCCGTTGCCAACGGCCAGGACAAGGAAGCCCGCGAAGGCATGTGCTACGCCGAGTACCTCGCCGGCATGGCCTTCAACAACGCCTCCCTCGGCCACGTGCACGCCATGGCCCACCAGCTGGGCGGCTTCTACAACCTGCCCCACGGCGAGTGCAACGCCATCCTCCTGCCCTTCGTTGAAGAGTACAACCGCATCTCCAACCGCCGCCGCTTCGGCAAAATCGCCCAGCTGCTCGGCGAAGTGACCCAGGGCAAGACCTCCGACGAGGCCTCCAAGCTCGCCATCAAGGCCATCCGCATCCTCTCCCAGGACGTGGGCATCCCGGCCGGCCTCATCGAGCTCGGCAAGCGCTACGGCGTCGAAGTCAAGGCCGAGGACATCCCGACCATGACCGCCAACGCCCAGAAGGACGCCTGCGGCCTCACCAACCCGCGCAGGATGACCGACAAGGCCGTCGCCGACATCTACACCGCGGCCCTCTAATCTCCATACGACTGCAACGGCATGCCGCGCGAGCGGCATGCCGAACTCTAAGGGGAATCCGTCTCGTTGCGGATTCCCCTTTTGCATTCTACAATCAGAAAGCCTTTCGTCCCCCCTTAGCTGAGGCCAGAAGCGTCTGGCGGGGAGGGGGAGTCATCTTTTGCTTGCTGGGGTGTCGCCATGCAGGAACTGCCCGTTAGCTTGGACAATTTTTCCCTGCTCCGCAGGAAGAACAGGCTCTACGTCGACAAGAGCCAGCGCCTGGCGGAACTGGCGGACAGGCACGACTGGGTTTTTCTGGCCAGACCCCGGCGCTTTGGCAAGTCGCTGACGGTGTCCACGCTGGAAGCCATGTTTTCAGGAAGGATGGAGCTTTTTCATGGCCTTGGCGCAGAAGCCTGGGTGGCGAAGCGCAGCGAGAGCCCGCTGCCTGTACTGCGTCTGAACTTGGGGAGACTGCCTTCTTTGGGGACAGTGCAGGAATTGAACGATGCGCTGGTGCTGGAGCTTCTGCGCCTTGCAGGCACCCATGGCGTGCAGTTGCCGAAGGCAACAAATGCAAGCACAATGCTGAACACGGTACTACATGCTATCTATGACAAGTCAGGAGAGATTGTTGTTTTAATTGATGAATATGACAAGCCGATGCTTAACAATATTGATGATATACATAAGATCGAAGAAATACGTCGAGTTTTTTGCGATTTTTATAGCGTTTTGAAGGCTTGTAGCGAATGCATATTTTTTGCTTTTATAACAGGAATATCAAAATTTGCTAAATTCGGTTTATTTTCTTCGATGAATAATTTAGATGATATATCAATGAATGAAGAATATGGAGATATTCTTGGATGTACACAAAAAGAGCTAGAAAGTTACTATGAATATTGGATTCAAAAAACATGTTTAAATATGAATATCGACCGTTTAGAATTGCTTGAGCAAATTAGAAAATATTATGATGGGTTTTGTTTTGACGGAAAAACAAAAGTATACAATCCTTTTTCTTTAAACAATTTTTTCGCAAAAGGACGGTTTGATAATTATTGGAATCAATCAGCGCAGTCTTCATTTTTAATAAAGTGGATAAAAAAACATCGCATAGATGATCCAGATAGATATAGACACCTTGTTGTTCCAATAGAATTTGCAGATTCTTTAGAAATAGAAAATGCAAAACCAGAAAGTTTCTTATATCAATCAGGGTATCTTACAATTGAGAAAATAGAAGGACAGCAAATTGTAATTGACTATCCAAATTATGAAGTAATAAGAGCTATTTCAAAAATATACGCAGAATTTATATATAAAATTGATGACTTTATAACCCTAGGAAATGATATTTGGGACGCGCTGGCGAAGCATGATTTTTTGAAGCTTATCAGGGCTTACAATGTTGCTATTGCAAAGTTGCCATACGATGAATTTCCAGTGCGCAATGAATATTGGTATCGCATGGTCTTTGAGTCAGTGTTAAGAGGAGCAGGGATTATCGTCTATGCAGAAGTGCATACATACAAGGGACGTAGTGATATTGTAATTCAAAGGAATAATGAAATATATGTCATAGAATTTAAACTTGCAAAAGATGAGACGCAGATACAAAAAAAGATACGTGAGGGATGGTCTCAGATAAGGGAAAAAGGCTATGCTGAGGGCTATAAAGATAGCGGACGTTTTATTGCTGAGGCTGTCATCGTTGTCGATGATAAAAACAAAGTAGCATCCATTTCAACATCAGATGAGATATAGCTTGCTGGGGGGCTTGACGAGATTATCGTCATGAAGGTCTTGTCGTTTGGCGTGCAGGTATTGTCGCAACTGCGCATGCAGGACTGGCTGCACGTCGGCAAGACGCATCGTCCTTTGGACCTGATGCGGAACAGCGGACGGCACGTTCCTGCCAGACCCCGGCGCATGCATGCCGGCGTGTCTGAAGAAGGACATGCCGAGGGCATGCCTTCAGGGGGCGCCTTAGCTTGCGTCCGCTGGATCGGCACCGCCTGCGCGAACGGGGTGGCGTGATCGGGTTCACGCTTGCCCCGAGCACGGCAGCAGTGACGGCTTCGGGTTTCGGACTCTGCAGAGTAGTGTTGGAGGGCGGACAAGGGCTCTGCCGAAGGGGGCAGGGGCAAGGGCTGCTGCGCGCGTGAGGCCGCTCCCGCTTGTTGCGACATTCTCAGACAGGTTGCCGCCGGCATGCCCTCTGCCAGGAACGAGGCCTGAGGGCGCCGGTCCTAGGCCTGGAGGGGGGCTTCGGCTTATGGCCTGGCGGGGGCGGCTTCGGCAAGGCGTCCGGCAAGGTAGTCGCCAAAGCCCTGCAGGAGCCGGCTTTCGGCGGCAACCACGGCCTTGAAGGTTTCCTGGCCAATGGTTTCGGGGAGCTGGACGCCTTCTTCGCCGGTCCACCCGCCCCGGGCCATGACGCGGCTGGCATCGGCGTCAACGAGGGTCCAGCGGGCTTCGAGCAGGACTCTTCCCGCGAGGTCGCCCTCCAGGCGGACGATGTCGACGACAAGGTTGTAGGCCGAGGCGATGTGGGCATCCTGCGAGGGCAGGACGGTGAGGCCGCGGGCGAGCAGGGGCTTGGCGAGGCGCTGGCGCAGCACTCTGGCAATGCCTTCCTCGAGGGGTTCGCCCCACATGTTGAACTGGGGCACGTCGAGCACGGCGCCGTCGGTTCCGCGCAGCACGACGGCCTTGGTGTCGAGGTAGGCCGGCAGGGTGACGGTGCTGACGGCCAGCGTGGTGCGCGGCATGCTTTCCGCCGCCAGAGGCTGGACCTGGCTGTCGAGGATGTAGTAGTGCGTGGGCATGCTCTGCCCGCAGGCCGCAAGCGCCAGGGAGAAGGCGAGGGGAAGAAGGGCTCGGATGCGCATTAGTAGGCTCCTTTGCGGCCCCTGATCAGGGACTCGGGACGGCGCTCGACGGCAGTGGAGAGATCGCGGACGGAGTGCAGTGCCTCCCGGGCCTCCCTGAGGGTGCGCTGCATTTCCTGGAAGACGGGTGCGTCCGGATTCATGGTGGCGTGGACGCTGGCCGAAGCCCTGCCGAACTGGCTGGACGCCTGGGAGAGGGCTGCCATGGCCTCCCGGCAGGAGGCCAGGGTCTTGGGCAGGTCGGCAAGGCCCGTGCTGACGCTCTCAACGGCACCGGGCATGGTGGAGCTGGCCTTTTCCGTGTTGGCGAGTATGCCCTTGAGCGGCGCCTGCAGATCGTGCAGAGCCTCGAGCAGGGCGTTGGCGCTCTCGAACATGTCGGCGCAGCCCTTGACGGCGCGCTCGAGGTCGCCGCGCTCTGCCAGGTTGGCGAGACGGGAGAGCACCTTGTCCATCTGGTTGACGATCTTCTGCACGGGGATGTGCTGGAAGGTCTTGGTGAGGGTGTCCATGGGCGACATGATGGTCGGGATCTCGAACTCAGGCGTGCTGGACTTGAACTCGGCGGGCGTGTCGGGGAAGAAGTCCAGCTCCACGCGGTACTGGCCGGTGATGAGGCTCGAAAGCTGGAGCCGTCCCCGCATGCCCTTGGCCACCATGTCGCGGATGACGTCCGCTTCCTCCATCTCGCTCTTCAGGGAGCTGCCCGTGGCGAGAATGAGGTTTTTGGCGTTGATGGTGATGTTCACAGGAATGGTGACGTTGGACTTGGTGGAGTTGGCGACGAGGCTGATGTGGGTCACGGATCCCAGCGGCACGCCGCGGAAGACCACGGGGGCGCCGATGGAAAGGCCGCTGACGCTGCTGCCGAAGTAGAGCACGTACTCGCTTTCGGTTTTCCAGAAGCGCCCGCCGCCGAGGGCGACGAGGCCGAAGACGAGCAGGGCCACGCCGGCGATGGAGAAGAAGCCGACTGCGGTCTTGTGCGATGAGAGGCTCATAGGCTGTCCTTGTGCCGGGGGCTGGGGGCCTGGTCCTGCCTGACGCGGACCATGCCGGTGATTTCGGGGCCCTGGGGGTCGTCGACCATGCCGGCCTGGCTGGCCTGGCCCCGGGTGAGAAACAACATGGCGGACTCCTTCGTGGCGGGATCGCGCACCATCTCTCCGGGATTGCCGAGGGCCGCCATGGTGCGCGCCTGTGCATCGAGGAAGACGATGCGCGTGGCGATGGCGTAGATGCTCGCCAGCTCGTGGGAGACGATGACGAAGGTGGTGCCGAGGCCGTTGCGCAGCTCCACGACGAGGTCGTCAAGGAGCTTGGCGCTCACGGGATCCAGGCCTGCGGAAGGCTCGTCGAGGAAGAGGATGTCGGGATCGAGCGCCAGGGCGCGGGCGAGGCCTGCGCGCTTGCGCATGCCGCCGGAAATTTCCGAGGGATAGTAGTCCTCGAAGCCGGAGAGGCCGGCCAGGGCGAGCTTGAGCAGGGCCTGCCGGCGGATGTCGCGTTCGGAGAGGGTCGTGTACTGGCGCAGGGGCACGGCGATGTTTTCGGCCAGGGTCATGGACGACCACAGGGCGCCCTGCTGGAAGAGCACGCCGGTGCGCCGGCGCACGGCCAGGCGGTCCTCGTCGCTGCCCGGCCAGAACTGCCGTCCGGAGAAGTGCACTGTTCCCTTTTGCGGCTCCTTGAAGCCCATGAGCACGCGCAGCAGGGTGGACTTGCCGCAGCCGGAGCCACCAGTGATGAAGAAGATGTCGCCCCTGCGCACGTCGAAGGCGACGTCGCGCATGAGCACGTAGGAGCCGTAGCCCACCTGGAGCCCCTCGACGCTGATGACGGGGGGCTGGCTCGAGGTCTCCGGCTGGGTGGGGAGGGGCGTGCTGGCAAAGGCTTCTGGCATGGCGGACGCTTCGCTTCCTAGATCTGGAGGACGTTGCAGATGACGGTGATGACGGCCGAGGCGACGATGATGCCGACAATGGAGTGCACCACCGCCGTGGTCGTGGCCTCGCCGACGGCCTGGGCGCTGCGGCCGCAGCGCATGCCGTGGTAGCAGCCGGCGATGGCGATGATGATGCCGAAGACCGTGGCATATACCAGGCCCACGACGCCCTGCTTGTAGTTCACCATGCTCACGGTGGCCGTGAGGTACTGCATGGGCGTGAGATCGAGCATGGTGATGGCCACGAAGAAGCCGCCGGCTATGCCCATGGCGTCGGCGAAGACCGTGAGCAGGGGAACCATGACGGAGAGGGCCAGCATGCGCGGGAGCACGAGGTAGTCGATGGGCGGGATGCCCATGGTCTCCAGGGCGTCGATCTCCTCGTTCACCTGCATGGTGCCGATGAGGGCCGCAAAGGCGGCGCCCACACGGCCGGACATGACGATGCCGACCATGACGGCGCCCATGACGCGGAGCATGCCGATGCCGACGAGGCCGGCTACGTAGATCTGGGCGCCGAACATGCTCAGCTGCACCGCGCCCACGAAGGCGAGGATGAGGCCGAAGAGCAGGCTCGTGACGGCGACGATGGGCAGGGATCGCACCCCGCACTCGTGCATGGCCTCCACGAGGTCGTTGAGCTTCATGGCGGAGCGTCCGGTGGCAAAGCGCCCCAGCGCCAGAACGACGTCGCCGAAGAAGGCGCACACGCGCTGGCAGGCGGAGGGGACGCCCAGAAGGGCGGATCCTATGCGCGCAAGCAGGGACTCTTCGCCTCGGTCCTTGGCGGAACCTTCCTTGCGGGCCACGGCAAAGGCGAGAGTCACGAGCCGGTCGAGGCTTTCGGGAAGCCTGCGCTCCACCTTCGCGCCGGCAGCCCCGGCCTGTCCGACGAGCTCCATGAGGAAGGCCAGCAGGCTGGAGTCCCAGGCGCCAAGGCCTCCGGCCTCGAGCTCGAGGCGGGCGAGTCCCGGGATCCTGGCCTGCCTGAGCGCCTCCTCGGCCTCGTTCGGCCAGGGGCGCTCAAGCTCCCAGTCTCCCCCGAGGGAGACCTGGAGGGCGCCGTCCGTGCGGTTCCAGGCGACGCGCGCCTTCGTGCTGTTCGGAACTTCCATGGAGCTGGTCTGCTTCCTTGTTTTTTTGCGCGGCAGAGCGATTTGACGTAGAGTCGCTCCAGCGCGCGGCCAAAGTTTTGCAGAAATCTTTTCGGCAGCCTTGCCGGAAGCATTATGCCCGGCATCCCCGCCGTCCTGCCTGCCGCCCTGAAGGAGCCCCATGTCCCTTCCCAGCCCCTTTTCTCCCAAGGACGAACCCGTCTTCCTCATGGACGGTTCCGCCTTCATCCACCGCGGCTTCCACGTCAGCAGGAACCTGCAGCGCGCCGACGGCTTCCCGACGGGGACCATCTTTCTGGTCTCCAGGATGCTCCTGCGCATCCTGCGCCAGGAGCACCCGCGCTGGTTCGCCTTCGTTAAGGACGGGAAGGGAAAGAACTTCCGCCACGAAATCTATCCGGAGTACAAGGCCAACCGGCCGCCCATGCCGGAGGAGCTCGCCGTGCAGCTCGGGCCCATCGAGCGCATGGTGAAGGCTCTGGGCCTGCCCTGGATCGTCTCCGAGGGCTGCGAGGCCGACGACTGCATCGCCTCCCTGGCGGAGCGCTTTGCGCCGAAGCGGCCCGTGGTCGTCGTGTCCGGCGACAAGGACATGAAGCAGCTGCTCTCGGAGCGCGTCGTCCTGTGGGATCCCGGCGCGAAGCAGGAAAAGCTGACCACGGCCGAGGACTTCGTTGCGGAGTGGGGCTTTGCGCCGTCCTTCTGGCCCGACTTCCAGGCCCTCACCGGCGACAAGGTGGACGACATTCCCGGCGTGCCCGGCGTGGGGCCCGTCAAGGCCAAGGCGATCTTCGGGGAATGCCTCGGCCTCGAAGCGGTGCGCGACGGCTTCCCGATCCTGTCCTCCAAGCATCAGAAGCTGCTGGACGGCCATCTTGAGGAGATGTTCCGCTGGCGCGAGCTCACGGCCCTCAGGCGCACCGAGCTTCCCGGCGTGACGCTGGACGATCTGGCCGTGCGAGTGGTCGACGTGGAGGCGGCCCTGGCGCTGGCCGAGGAGTTCGAGCTCTCCTCCCTGCGCGCAGACATCGAGGACCTTGCCGGCCGCGAGCGCAGAGCATTCCTTGGCATGCCCGTGAAACCGGCGGCCGGCCGGACGCCGGTCCGGACACGACCGTCCGCAGGGGCCCGGGGAAAGCAGTCGGGATGCCTGCTTCCGCCGGCGGACGCATGCCCTGCCGGCGGCGCCGTGAAGACGCTTTCCCTCTTCGACCTGGCCGCGCCGAAGGCCGATCTGACCATCAGGGAATGTGCCGATCCCGCAGAGCTTCCCGAAGCCCAGGGCATGGCCGTTGCCCTGATCTGGCCGGACGGCCTCGAGGGGGACTGCTGCGCTGCCGTCGGCCGGAAGCTGGGCGCCGGTGCAGCCATCGACCAGTCAAGCGATCAGGCCAGCGCCAGCGGCGAAGGCGCCATTGAGTTCCGCTGGAAGGGCGAGGCGGATGCGCTCGCCTCCTGGGCCGCCCGTGCGGACACCCTTGTCGTGGCCGACGCCAAGCGTCTCATGGAGGCCGGCGCCCCCTGGCGGGACGAGCTCGTCCGCAGGGCGGACGGCCAGGGCCTCTTCGATCTGGGGCTGGCGGCCTACCTCTTCAATCCCGAGGAGGGCGACTATGGCTGGGAGCGACTTTGCGCCTGGGCGCAGAGCACCGATCCCGCCAAGGGGCCCCTGGGCCCCGGCGCGCTTGCCCTGGGCCTTGCCCGGCGCAGCCTCCTGCGCCTCGAGCGGGACGGGCAGGACCGGCTCTACCGGGAGCTTGAGCTGCCTCTGCTTCCTGTGCTCGTCGCCATGCAGGAGCAGGGCATAGCCATCGACATGGTTGCCTTCCAGGCCTTTCTCGAGGAAGTGCAGAAGGAGATTGCCGCAATCAGCGAAACCGTCTTCCGCGAGGCCGGCGGTCCCTTCAACCTCCGCTCCTCCCAGCAGCTGGGCGAGCTGCTCTTCACGAAGCTCGGCCTTCCCCAGTCCGGCAAAACGAAGACCGGACAGTTCTCCACGAGCCAGGAGAGCCTGGAAAAGCTTGCGGGCAAGCATCCCGTGGTGGACGCCATGCTGCGCTACCGCAAGTTCGAGAAGCTGCGCTCCACCTACCTCGAGCCCCTGCCGAAGCTCACCGATGCGGCTGGTCGCCTGCACACCACCTTCAACCAGGAGGCCACGGCTACGGGACGCCTCTCCTCGAGCGGCCCCAATCTGCAGAACATCCCTGTCCGCGGTCCCCTTGGCAAGCGCATGCGCGCCTGCTTCGTGGCCGGTGAAGGGCGCCTGCTCGCCAGCTGCGACTACTCCCAGATCGAGCTCAGGGTGCTGGCCCACATGAGCCAGGACAAAGCCCTGCTCGAGGCCTTCCGCAAGGGCGAGGACATCCATGCGCGCACGGCGGCCCTGGTCTACGGCATCGAGCCGGACCAGGTCACGCCCGACCAGCGCCGTTCCGCCAAGACCGTCAACTTCGGCCTCATCTACGGCATGGGCGCGCAGAAGCTGGCCCGCGACATCGGCATCAAGACCGCAGAGGCCAAGGCTTTCATAGAGCGCTACTTCCAGAATCTCACCGGCCTTGAGCAGTTCTACGCCGAGGTGGAGGAGCGCGCCGCCCGCGATGGCTACGTCACCACGCTCGGCGGCCGCAGGCGCTACCTGCCGGGGCTTGCCTCGGCGAGCGGGCAGGTCTACGCCCTGGCCAAGCGCCAAGCCTTCAACACCGTCATCCAGGGATCGGCTGCCGACATCATCAAGCTGGCCATGATCGCCGTGGCGCGCGATCCCCAGCTGCAGGCCTGGCAGGCCCGCCTGGCGTTGCAGATCCACGACGAGCTCGTGCTTGAGGTGCCCGAAGCCCATGCCGAAGTTGTCGCCCTGCGCGTCAAGGAACTCATGGAGAGCGTGCGTCCGGCAGGCCAGGCCTTCTCGGTGCCGCTCGCCGTGGACTGGGGCGTTGCCAGGGACTGGGGCGAGGCGCACTAGGCAAAAGGGCCTGTGTGTCCGCTGCCGGCCGTCCAGGCATTGGAAGACAGCCTCTCGTCTGTAGCCGCACACGCCTCCTCTGCCAGCAGCCAGTCCGTCAGGCGGAAGCCTGCCGGCCGTTCTGGAAGACGGCTTCAGGAAGGCCTCTCCTCACATTGCCGGACGAGGAGCTAGTCGAAGTCGGCCAGAATGGATCCCATGTTGAGCTGTTCCGGCACGCGCGAGCTGAGCAGGCCGTCCTTGAGCCGGGACAGGGCGACCACGAGCCTGGGGCTGGAGACGCCGTTGCGTATGGAGCTGAAGGCCTCGAGGAAGGCCGCTAGGCTGTCGCAGGCCTTGACAAGGGCGCCGTCCTTAGGGTCGTCCCCGTTGCGGTTGTGCCGTCCGTGGAGCTCGCCGAAGCCCTCGATCTTCTGGATCCTGCCGTCCGGGGTGCGTATGCACTCCTGGAACTCGGAGCCTACGGCAATGCCGAGGAAGTACTTGAGCGTCGCCACCAGAGGGCCTTCGCCACCCTTTTCGAGCGGCTGGAAGACGCGCTGCTCGAGCTCGCGGTCCTCGCACTCCTTGATGAGGCTCGCCAGGGCGTCCGAGGACTTCTTGACCGGCGAGATGATGTCGCGGGTCAAAAGCTCGGGCAGGTCGTGGAGCAGGCCTGTGAAGAAGTTGTTGACGCAGCGCGCCCTGCAGGCGCCGATGCTGAGGCTGAAGAGGTAGGCGTAGACCGCGACGATGAACATGTGGCCGAGCACGTCGGTCTGGGGAATGCGCGGCGCCTGGGTCCAGCGCACCTGGAAGCGGAGCTGGCCGCAGAAGCTGGCGAAGCGCCCGAGAGGGCTCTCGCTGTCGAGCAGGCTGTCGAGGCCCGCCACCAGGGGACGCAGGGCGTCGAGATCCTCCTGGAACTTCTTGTTGATGTCGGGCATCTCGAGGTCGAAGACGTTGAGCGGCTCGATAAGCTTGAACTCCCAGCGCGAGGCGAAGAGGTGGGCCGCCTTGAGCAGGTTCCTTGCCTCGGCGTGGCGATCCTCGTGCAGGTGCCAGTCCTGGAAGCGCAGCCAGAAGTCCTGCATGGGCGCGAGCACGGGCTTGAGCTCGCTGAAGACGTGCTGGACGAGGTGGCTGTACTGGTCGGGCCTGTCCTTGATCTTGTAGAAGATGGGCGGCTTGATGTCCGTGACGACGAGGCGGAAGAAGTAGTCGAAGATGCCGCCCTCGATCACGAGCCAGGCGAGCTCGATGCGCTCCTTCTGGGAACGGCCCCGCGAAGCCCTGTCCCAGAGCATGCAGGCCGCCAGCATCTTGTGGGCCTGCTTGTCTATCTCGAGCAGGTCCCGCGCCCGGTTCTTGTCGTTCCAGCGCAGCAGGTAGGCGCCGGAGAAGATGAGCTGGAGCAGGCTCTTGCGCACCTGCGGGGCCGGCTGGCCCAGACGGCTGCGATCCTCCGTCTGGTCCTGGCTTGCGGCGATGGCTGAGCTGGGCGTGGCATCGGCGTGCATCGGCATGTCGTCATTCTCCTTCGGGCGCGGGGCCTGTCTTAGCCTGCGGGAGGCGTGTCCAGACAGGGCTCGGGCGCCTTGGAAAATGCTATGCCACGGCGCCGGCTTTGGCAATCTTTTCAGGTGCTTGCATCTCACTCAGGCCTGCCTGCTTTTTTGCGGATTTCGGCTTGACAAGGAGAGAAGATGCGGATAAGAGTTGCCGTTCAAAGACGAGTCTGTCACCCCGTTAGACGGATGCGTCCTCACTGGAATTCTTTGCCGTGCGCCCAGCGCGCGGCTGCAATAATATTTCTGCATGCCGCACGGTTCGCCGTGCGGAAACGGAGTCAATCTCATGAAGACCTTCAGCCCCACTCCGAAGGACATCAAACACGACTGGTTTGTCGTTGATGCCCAGGGTCTGGTTCTGGGCCGTCTGGCCAGCCAGCTCGCCCACCGCCTGCGCGGCAAGCACAAGCCCGAATTCGCTCCCCACATGGACAACGGCGACTGCATCGTCGTGGTGAACTGCGAGAAAGTCAAAGTCACCGGCACCAAGATGCAAAGCAAGCTGTACCGTCGCCACTCCGGCTGGGTCGGTGGCCTGAAGACCACCAACCTGAGCGACATGCTGGCCGCTCATCCCGAGCGCGCCCTCATGTTTGCCGTGCGCGGCATGCTGCCCAAGAACAAGCTGGGCCGCGCCATGCTGAAGAAGCTCAAGGTGTACGCTGGTCCCGAGCATCCGCACGCCGCCCAGAATCCCCAGCCTCTGACCCTGCCCTACTAAGGAGTGAACGATGAGCGAGAAATTTCAGTACGGCACCGGTCGCCGCAAGACTGCCACGGCCCGCACCCGCCTGTATGCCGGCTCTGGCAACATCCTCGTGAACGGCCGTCCCTACCAGGAGTACTTCAACCGCAAGACCCTGCAGATGGTCGTCTGCCAGCCCCTCAAGCTGACCAACATGGAAGACAAGCTTGAAGTGCGCGTCAACGTCTGCGGCGGTGGCACCGCCGGCCAGGCCGAGGCCGTCCGCCATGGCATTTCCCGCGCCCTGCTCGTGCTTGATCCCTCCCTGCGCGGCGTGCTCAAGAAGGCTGGCTTCCTGACCCGCGACTCCCGCAAGAAGGAACGCAAGAAGTACGGCCTGCGCGCTGCCCGCGCCCGCTACCAGTACAGCAAGCGTTAATATCCCTGCAGGCCGCAAGGCCTGCCAGGCAGAAATATATGGCGGACTCTCCGGAGTCCGCCTTTTTTGTTGCCAGGGGCACAGCCACTGGGGACGGGGCGTGCAGGACGTGGAGAAGGCCGGCGAGGCGTTCAGACGAGCCGGCCGCTTCGGGGTGCTTTGGGCGAGGTCAAGCCGCTGCCAGCGATGTCGCGGGGCTGGCGGGCCAAGATCCGGGCACTCGAAGCCGAAGGCCCAGCAGACGGCGCGCACGCTTTCCTGCTCACTGAGGTCCCCTTTCACGGGGAAGATCAGCCGTCTGCACTCCGCTTCAGGGCTTTCCCTATAGTGCTGGCGAGGCATGGAGAAGCCGTCCTCGCTGGCAAAGCAGCAGTCCTCAATGCGGGGTGAAGACGGTCTCGCCCGTTTTCGGGTCCGTCTCCTCGATGCGGATCAAGGCCCGAAGGCCGTCTGGGCAGTCTTCGGAGACGGCGTGGCGACGGCTCCGGTGACTGGCAGGCCCTGCCGCCCTTTGGCGATCTCGTCCGTCTCCGCTTGCGTGCAGTCCTGTCTGCAGGCCATGACTGCACCCTTGCCCGTGCCGGCGGCTACCACCAGAATTTCCGGTGCAGCACGCTGGCACGGTATTTGTCGCAATAGTAGGCGAAGAAGGCGTGGACGTTGAGCATCCAGCCCATGAGGCTGTCCACGGCCGGACAGGAGGAAAGGCCCGTTGCGTGCTCTGCCAGCACCACAAGGCAGCTCCAGGCGAAGACGGCAAGGCACATGAGCACGCACTTCCTGAACATGCCAGGCTGCAGGTAGCACAGGGGGCCCAGGAAGAAGGCCCACCAGTTGAGGATGTTGAACCTTCCCTGGGTCGTTCTGTAGACGGGAAGCCCCAGCAGGACCCTTCCCTGGTAGCAGTCGTGCACAAGGCGCATCCTGGTTCCGAGGCTGCCCGGCATCTCGGCCAGGCCGTCGGGCATGCCGCGTTCCTGTTCCCTGTCGCCTGCCTTCATGTCGTCTGTCTCCATGGCCGCCTAGTCTCGGATGAAGCTCTGGACGTGGAGGCGTCGCGACGCAAGCACCAGTGCCCTGCCGGCGAAGGCGTAGCGGATGCGCTCCTGGCTTGCATCGCTGAAGGTGGCCAGAAGTTCGCCTCCGCTGATGGCCGCGGTACAGGCCCAGATCGGCTGGCCCCGGTAGGCATAGTAGATGTTGAGGTAGGGCGTGCCGGTCACGGGAACGATGTCGAGCTTGGCCGGCACCATGGGGTCGGCCGCGTGCCAGCCGCCTGCCAGCTCGGCCGCCGTGGGAACGCGCCTGGGCTGGGGATTGGGCTTGGGTTCATGCTGGGGCTGAACCTGCGGTCCGGCGGCACCTTCGCGTCTGAGCACGGCATGGCGCTTGTCGCTCGACATCATGTAGAGCGTGTTCTGCCTGCGGTCGAAATAGATGGCGTACTGGGGCGAGGGCATGCCGGTGCAGGAAAGGACGTTCTCCTTGAGGGAGAAGGTGCCTTCGCCTTGCTGGCCGTTGTAGGTCAGGCGCACGGTCTGGCCTCGGAACTCCCAGCGCTGGTGCTCGCCGATCCAGACGCCCTCGAGGAAGCCGTCCTGGTACTGCTCGACGGGGACCATGGCCCAGCGGTCGCCGTCGCCCATGCCGATGAACCACCAGACGCGCCCGGGCCCCTGGCCGTCGAGGAAGGCGTACCAGGTCTGGACGTGCTCGCCGAGGGGCGTGTTCATCTTGGTCGGCCGCTTGAAGAGCGAGAGCTGGGGAATGCCGTAGGGGCGCCAGTCCACAAGGCCCGAGCCCGTCTCCCGGTCCCTGTCGCGGAAGACGAAGCGCGCCAAGGGGCGCTGGGGGATGATCTCCAGGGTCTGGAAGGTGGGCAGCACCTTCACGCCTTCGGCCGTTGTGGCGTACTGGATCATGGCGAAGCGTCCTGCGAGGGCCTGACCGCCCTCCTTGCGCGCACGCTCTGCCATGGCCACCTGTTCGGGGCTGCGGTGGACGCGCAGGGCCGGGCTCAGGCCAACGCCGTTCTGGCCGTTCATGGTAGTGGCGATGATGAAGTTGCCGGCCTCGATGCCCTCCTCCAGCATGTCCACGGTGATGAAGAGCGTTCCCGTGGCGAGGGAGAGCGGCTTGCCGTAGACCAGGCGCGCGGCAAAGTTCTTCGAGCTGTCGAGCACTTCGATGCAGGGGCGCAGGGTGCCTGTGCTCTTGAGATGGATCTGGCTGGCGACGGTGCGCCCCGAGGCGTCGGTCTGGAAGGCAATGGTCTTGATAAGGGTGCGCAGATGGTTGGAGAAGATGAGATTGACGAGGATCTCCCTGCCGCCGGTGTCCGGCGAGCTGTAGAGCCCCCTGATCGAGGAGACGTTGTCGTGAATGCCGGAGGAGACGGAGATGTTCTCGACGGTGGCCGGGACCGTCTCCCTGCCGTTGGAGAGCCTGTAGACGCCGCCCATCTCCCGCATGAGCGTGATCGTGCCGTCGGGGTAGACGGGGCTGACGCGGCTGAGCACGCCGCCGGCCTTGGGGTGGCTGCGGCGCTGCTGGTCGGTCACGATCTGGCTCGAGTGGAGGACGAAGTCCTTGCCGTGCTTCTCGTACTGGAGCAGGCGGGTCATGAGTATGCCGGAACCCGTGACGTCGAACTTGACCGAGGTCTGGGTGAAGGGCGTGAGCTGGGCAACAGGCTCGATGTCGAAGTCGGCGTCGCCTCCGCTGCCGTCGCGGCCGGGCTTCAGGCGCGGCATGCCGACGGCGATGTTCGAGACCTTGGGCTTAGCGCCGCCCAGCGTCTCCTGGGCCTTGAAAAGGGCGTCGAAGTAGGCTGCAAGGCCCGAGGCGCGGGCGAAGTCCGTTCTGGCGTATTCCGGCCTAAGGAAAGCCCTCCGGAGGGGATGGTAGAGCGTGAGGCCCCGGCTGAGCCTGGCATCCGGCGAGGCGTCCGTCTTCAGGACAAAGCCCTCCAGAGCCTGGCGCAGGGCCCGGATGGCCTCCTTGGGCGCGTCCGGCACTTCGTTTTCCAGCAGGTCGAGCCAGTCGTAAATCTCGATGGCAAAGAGCCCCTGGCGCTCCCGCTTGAAAATCTCATCCATGAGGTCGCCGCCCTGGCGGGAGGCGTAGCAGGCCGCGCGCGTGAACTCCTTGAAGCGCTTGCCGGCCAGGCCGGCGAGCCCTGCCGAAAGCCCGCGCAGGCGCTCCAGTACCTCGGGCAGGCGGTCCAGCCTGCAGGCCGTGAAGGAGGCCTCTTCGGGGAGTGCGCGGTAGTATTTGACGTTGAGCTCGACCATGCGCCGCAGGATTTCCTCGGTGGCAAGCCCCTGGCCGAAGAGGGGCAGGGTGGAGAGGTAGTCGAGACTCTGGGTCGGCTCCACGGGCGCGCAGGCGAAGGCGTAGTCGGCGAGGGAGGCCGTTTCGGCCATGACGTCGAGCTGGCCCATGAGGCACATGTCGTAGAGGACAAGGTCGAAGCGCCCTCTGGGCAGGCTCCGGGCGCCCTGCCTGGCCGCGGCCGCAAAGTTCTGGATGTTCATGCCGCCCTTGCCCGGCTTGCCCGAGCCTCCGTCCTCGTCCAGCAGCAGGCTGGTCCAGGTGCCGCCGTGGTTCCAGGGCACGAGCGCGTAGCGCTTGGCCGGGAAGCGGCCGGCAGCCTCCGCGATGAAGCGCGCGAGCGTAGCGGGATTGGCCATGTCCGCTTCGCCCCAGTCGGCGATGAGCTCCGAGGCCAGATCCTTGGGCAGGGGCGATCCCCTCCTGTGGCTGGCCGCGCCGCGCATGTCGAAGGGCTGGGCCCGGCGCATGCGGTAAAGCCTGGTGCCCGTCCAGTCGCCGAAGATCCTGGAGAAGCCCCTGGAGCGGTCGATGAGAAAGACGACCTCCACGCCCTCAGGGAGGGCCTGCTCCATTTCAGCGAGATCGAGGAGCGCGTCCTCTTCGATGTTGTTGTCCGCGCAGATGTAGTACATGAGCGTCCATTCCGCCTCAGGGACGGGGCTGGACAAGGCCTGCTGCGCCGTGAGCAGGGCAGGGAGCAGGACGAGGAGGCAGGCTGCGAGGACGGGGGAGGGCAGGTGAAGCGGGCGTGACAGAGGCATGGCGTTCTCCTGGGCTGTCTGGATGCCTGAGCCTTAGGGCTGGGACGGCGGAGGATTCAGAGGGATGTCCGGCTGCCTGGTGAAGGCCAGCGCCGGCAGGCGCTGGGAGCGCAGCAGGAGGCCCCGCTCCGTCAGGGCGTAGGCGATGTGCTCCTGCCAGCCGTCGCTGTAGGTGGCGGAGAGCTGGTCGCGTCCCACGCCGACGGTGCAGGACGCGTCGATGCGGCCCCCGGTGGAGAGGGTGAAGTTGAGGTAGGGCGTGCCGGCAACGGGCGCGGCATCGAGCTGGACGGGGCCGTTCGGGCCCAGGGCCGTCCAGCGCCCTGCGAGGGCCGGAGCGGGCGGAACCTTCCTGCCCTCACGGACGAGTGCGGAAACGCGCACCCTTGCATCCCTGCCGTCCTGCATCGCCAGATAGAGCCTGTCCAGGCTGCGGTCGTAGTAGACCGCGTATTCGGGGGCCATGATGCCCTGGGCAAAGAGGACGCTGTCCCTGAGGGTGAAGGGGCCTTCGCCGGTCTGGCCGTGCCAGGTGAAGCGCACGCGGCCGTTCCTGAACTCCCAGCGCTCGCCCTTGTCGCTTGTCCAGACGCCCTCGAGGGGGATGTTCCGGTACTGCTCCAGCGGCACGAAGATCCAGCGGGTGCCTTCGCCCATTTCAACCGTGCGCCAGACGCGGTCCTCCCCTTGGCCGTCGAGGAAGGCGAAGAAGGTCTGCACGGGTTCGCCCAGCGGCATGGGAGAGCCTGCGGCTTCCTTGAAGAGGGCGAGCTGCGGCGTGCCGTAGGACACCCACAGGGCAAGGCCCCTGCCCGTTTCCCTGTCCCTGTTGCGGAACGTGAAGCGCGGGAAGGGCATCGCGCTCTGGAGTTCGAGGGTGTTGAAGGTGGGCATGGGCAGCTCTTCGTTGAAGCCGTCGATCTGGCGCTGAAGCTGGACCATGGCGTAGCGTCCGGGCAGGGCCATCTGGCCCCAGGCGCTGGCGGCCTGGGCCGTGGCGTCCAGAGCGGGATCGCGCCGCACCGGCAGGGTGGGGCTCGCGGCGAAGACGCGCTTGCCGCCCACGGTTTCTGTCTCGACTATCCAGCCCACCTCGGCGCCCTCGTCGGGCATGTCCACGGTGATGAACATGGCGCCCGAAGGCAGCTGCAGGGGCGGGCCGTACTCCTTGCGCTCGGCAAAGTTCCTGTCTCTGACCAGCAGGGCCGGCCTGAAGGTGGAGCCCGGCTGGAGCAGCAGCAGGCGCGGGTTGGTCATGCCGCCCTGGCCGTCTTCCTGGTAGGCCACGACTTCCATGGGCATGCGGGTCACGTTGCTGAACTTCACGCGCACGGGCACTTCCTGGCCACCCGTGGTGAAGTCGTCCCTGTAGAGCCCCCAGACGACGGAGAAGTTTTCCTGCACGTTGCGGGAGACGGTGGTGTTCACGACCGAGACGGGTGCGGATGCCGCGCCCCCGCTCACCTTGTACTTGACGGTGATCTCGCGGCGAAAGGTGTTCCTGCCGTCCACGTAGCGGGGCGTGACTTCGTCGAGCGCGCTGCCCTCCTGGCCGTCGGCCTCCCGGTTCAGGTCGCAGAGCAGATGGACGCAGTTGATGACCCGGTCCTCGCCCCGCTTTTCGAACTGCCAAAGGTAGCTCATGAGGATGCCGGAGCCCGTGATGTCGAAGCCAAAGCCTGATCGGGAAAAGGGCGTGAGGTGGTCTGAGGGCAGAACCTCCAGGTCCGCGTCTGCGCCGTAGCCGCGACGGCCGGGCATGAAGGCGATGAAGCCGACGGCAAGGTTCTCGATGCGGGGAACGTCGCTGCCCTGCAGCTCCTGGGCCTTGTAGAGGGCCGCCAGAAAGGCCCCCATGCCGGAATGGTCGGCAAAGGCCGTCTGCCGGTAGCCATCGTGCTCGAGCTCGCGGCGCAGGGGCAGGTAGAGGGTTAGCCCCTGGCTAACCTTCTCGCTGGGCGTCGCGCCGCTGGCGAACATGAGCCGCGAGAGCGACTGGCGCAGGGCCTGGATCTGCTGCTTCGGCGCATCGGGCAGCTCCCGCTCCAGCATGCCGAGCCAGTTGAAGAGCTCGACCGCCGAGTAGGCCTTTTTCCCCAGCTTGACGTCCTCCGTGAGCAGCATGCCCTGGCGCCTGGCAAAGCTGGCCGCGCGCGTGATCTCCTGGTAGCGGGAAGGCGCGAGGGCCTCGAGGCGGCCTGCCAGATCCTTGAGCCTGGCCACGGTTTCGGGCATCTGCGCCAGATCGTAGGCCGAGAAGGAGGCCTGCATCGGCATGGTCCGGTAGTAGGCCACGTTGCGCTCGACCATGAGTCTGGCCAGATCCCTGGTTGAAACCTCCCTGGCGAAGAGCGGCGTGACGGCGAGGTAGTCCGAGCTCGTGGCCGGCTCCAGCGGGGCGCAGGCCACGGCGTAGTCGGCAAGTGTCGCGCTCTCGGCCAGCACGTCGAGCTGGCCCATGAGGCACATGTCGTACTTGAGCAGGTCGAAGCGCCCGCGCGGAAGGGCCTTGGCGCCTTCCCTGGCAGCCTTGACGAAGTCCTGCACGCTCATGGTTCCCCTGCCGGGAACCCCGCTTCCGGCGTCCTCGTCCTGCACCAGGGCGGGCCAGCCGCCGCCGTGGTTCCAGGGAATGAGCGCGTAGCGCTTGGCCGGGAAGCGCTGGGCGCAGGTTTTGACGAAGCGCGAAAGCGTTGCCGGATCGCTCATGTCCACTTCGCCCCAGTCCTCAAGGGCTTCGGAGGCGAGGCTTGCCGGCAGGGGGGCGCCGGGCAGGCCGCGGGCCGCCTGCCGCACGTCGAAGGGAGCCGCTCTTTTCACGAGCAGAAGCTTGGCGCCTGTCCAGTTGCCGAAGTGGGGGGAATAGCCCTTGTGGCGGTCCATGAGCACTGCTATCTGGACGTTGGGCGGAAGTGCCTGCTCCATTTCCAGCAGATCCATGATGGCCGGGTATTCGAGGTTGTTGTCCGCGCACATGTAGACCATGACGGTCCACTCCGCCTGCACCTGCGATTCGCGGGCTTCGGCACAGGCGGGTGCCGGCCAGAGCAGGCAGGCCAGGGCGGCTAGAATCGGCACCAGGATATGCGTCAGGATACGCGCTGCGGCCTGGCGTGTACGCTGGGGGGGTGCAGGAAAGGGCATGGCTTCCTCCCTGGGGCTGGACTGGCCCGCACAAGGACAGGCGCCGGGGAACAGCGGTGTCCCCCGGCGCCGGAAAGGGCGGGCCTAGGCCTGGCGGGTCAGCTGGATGCCCTGGCCGTTGGCGCCCGTGATGACGAGCGCGTCGCCGTTGAGCTGCCGGTTGTGGACTCCGCGCTGGCCCGCGGCCTGGCCGAAGGCCACCGAGAACTCGAGGCGGCTGCCGTTGAGCACGAAGGTGCCGGCCTCGGTCTGCTGGCCGTTGGTGGTCACGAAATACTGGTTGCCGTTGAAGGAGAAGACGATGGTCGCGCCGTTGGGCAGGGTGGCTTGCCAGCTGCCCTGCAGGGGCGTGCTGCCCGTCTGCGTCTGTGGCTGTGGCTGAGGCTGCTGGGGCATCTGCTGGCGGGTGAGCTGGAGGCCCGTGGAGAAGCGCAGGACGCTGCCCTGGACAGCGAAGTCGGCCTCGAAGGTCTGGCCGTTGGTGAAGCGCACGAGCAGATGCTGGCCCTGCACGGCGTAGGGGCCGTAGACCTGCTTGCCGTTGAGGTTGAGGGCGCAGAAGCCGTTCATGAAAATCATGATCACGAAGTTCTGGCCGTTTGTGGCGCTCCAGCAACCTTCAAGCTGTCCCGCGCCGCCTGTCTGGGGCTGCTGGGGCCAGGGCTGCTGGGGCTGCTGCTGGCCGTAGGGGCCTTGCTGCTGGCCGTAGGAGCCCTGCTGCTGGCCGTAGGAGCCCTGCTGCTGGCCGTAGGAGCCCTGCTGCTGGCCGTAGGGGCCCTGCTGCTGGCCGTAGGGGCCCTGCTGCGGCCGCTGCTGCTGTGTTTGCTGTGGCTGCTGGGGAGGCATCTGAGGCTGGCCTTGGGGATTGCCAAAAAAGGGCGGGAAGCCGCCGTCCATGGTGCCGAAGATGCCGGGGC
>JAEEPQ010000206.1 GCA_016284885.1 Desulfovibrio sp. | reverse complement strand
GAAGCGCGGATTCACCTGCCGCACGCGCTGGACCATGCGTCCGCAGACCTCGAGCCCGGCCGTGCGGGCAAGCTCCTCAAGCTCGTCGAGGTTGCGCTCCTGCAGGCGCCTCGGCTCTGCCGACACCGACACCACGAGGGCGCGCTCAAGCCCCCGGGAATCCCGGGTCTGTTCGGCGCGGCCAAGCTCCTCTTCGATGGCGAGGGCGGTGGCGAGCAGATCCCCCTGGGTCTGATCCCAGGGGCGCAGGGGGCCTGCCCGGTAGGGCGCGCCCGACGAGCCCTCTGGTCCCAGGGAGCCCTGAAGGCCCTGTGGCAGGAGATGGCCTGCCTGCCACTGGACAGGCTCGCCGTCCGGGCTCACCGTGAGGCACACGACCGCGTCCAGGCGCAGGAAGAGCATGTCCGTGAGGTCCTCTTCGCTTAAGCCCGAGGGCGCAAGGTGCGTGTGCAGGAGCCGCAGGCCCCGCAGGCGCAGGGCGCCCTCGCGCTGGCGGGGAAGCTCCGGGATCCAGATGCTGTCCGGCTTGCCGACCACGACCATGGCCACGCGTCCCCGGCGGTCGACGAGCAGGCCAATCTGCCGGCCGAAGGAGCGCGAGAGCAGGGCGAGCTCGCGCGCCTGCTCCGCGGTATAGGGCTCCTTCTCGGGAAACTTGCGCTTGGCAAGGCGGTCAAGCGCCTTCAGCTGGCTTGGCTTGAGGCCCTGGAGATTGCCGTCGATGCGGGAAATGCCGGGCCTCCGCTAGGGACGGATGTAGGAGGTGATGAGGGCGTCGTAGCGCGAGGTGGCGTCGAAGGCGCGCGAGGCCATGGCCTGGCGGAACTCGAGCGAGGCGCGCATGCCGTGGGCCTTGAGGTCCTCGATGGCCGGGCCGTACCACTCGGGGGAGGGCAGCACCAGCACGGAGTGGTAGTTCTTGGCTGCAGCCCTGATCATGCAGGGACCGCCGATGTCGATTTCCTCCACGGCCTGCTCCAGGGAGAGCTTGCGGGAGACGGCGCCGGCAAAGTTGTAGAGGTTGACGCAGACCAGATCCACGGGGACGATGTCCATCTGCTTCAGGGTCTCGAGGTGCTCGGGGAGATCCTTGTTGCACAGGATGCCGCCGTGGATTTTCGGGTGCAGGGTCTTCACGCGGCCGCCCAGGATTTCCGGGAAGCCCGTCACGTCGCTTACCGGCTTGACGGGGAGGCCCGCGGCCTGCAGGGCCTTCATGGTGCCGCCCGTGGAGACGAGCTCCACGCCGTTTTCCGCGAGGAAGCCGGCGAACTCGGCGAGGCCGGACTTGTCGGTGACGCTCAGGATGGCGCGTCGGATGGGAAGTAGATCCATAGCAGCTCCTTCGGTTGCGGGGCGGATCGCCCTTCCCTGCCAAGGCTTAGGCCTCGGGTAGCGGGGAAATCCGCCGTTTTCTGGGAGGTACCAGAGAGCTTGGCCCAAGTCAAAGCAGGGCCTGCGTCCAAAACGCCCTGCCATCGCCTGCTCCCTCCCTCAAGGCCGCACCCTGCCTAAACGCCTTCCTGGCCCTGCTGCCTGCCCAGGTGTCTGCCCCGGAGCCTGCCATGGCTCAGGCTCGCTCCTTCCTTGACATCCGGCGCCATTCAGTCCAATTACCAAACGGCATGGCGGAGGAAACAAGGCGGCAGCTGGCGCTTGGACCGAGCCATTTTCCCGGCACGCGCGCCCTTTCTGCCAAGCCCTGCAGGGGAGCCGAGCGGCGCCGGCAACGCGAGCTTTGGAGGTGGGGGCATTGACCAGAAACCACACGCTCACGCCGTGGCGCGTCGAGGACTCGGCAGACCTGTACGGCATTCACTCCTGGGGTTCCGGCTACTTCGACGTGAACGAAGCCGGCGAGGTTGTCATCTGCCCCAAAGGACCCAGCGGCCCCAGGGTGCCCATTCCCGAGATCATCGCCGGCATACGCGAGCGCGGCTACGAGCTGCCCTGCCTGCTTCGCGTGGAGAACATCCTGGACTCCCAGATAGCCAAGCTCCACGAGTCCTTCCGCAAGGCCATCAAGAGCCTCGGCTACAAGGGCAGCTACCGGGGCGTCTTCCCCATCAAGGTCAACCAGCAGCAGCAGGTGGTCGAGGAGATAGCCCAGTTCGGCTCCCGCTACCACCACGGCTTCGAGGTGGGCTCCAAGGGCGAGCTCATCGCGGCCGTCTCCCTCCTGCACGACCGCGAGGCCTGCCTCGTCTGCAACGGCTACAAGGACGGCGAGTTCATCGACCTGGGCCTCCAGGCCCAGCGCCTTGGCCTCAACGTGCTCTTCGTGCTCGAGATGCCGGGCGAGCTGGAAGTCATCCTCGAGCGCGCCCGCGTGCTCGGCATGCGCCCCAAGCTCGGCGTGCGCTGCAAGCTCTCCACCAAGGCCTCGGGCCACTGGGCCGAGTCCGGCGGCGAGCGCTCGGTCTTCGGTCTCACCCCCTCCCAGATCGTGGACGTCGTGGACAAGCTCAAGGAAATCGGCATGCTCGACTGCCTGCGCCTGCTCCACTACCACCTGGGCAGCCAGATTTCCAACATCCGCGACATCCGCCTCGGCGCCATGGAAGGCGTGCGCTTCTACGTGGGCCTGGTCCAGGAAGGCGCCCCCATGGGCTACCTCGACCTCGGCGGGGGCCTTGCCGTGGACTACGACGGCTCCCACACCAACTACTTCACCTCCCGCAACTACACCGTCGACGAGTACACCGCCGACATCGTGGAAGCCATCCAGAGCACCCTGGACGAGGAGGGCATAGCCCATCCCCACATCGTCACCGAGTCCGGCCGCGCTACCGTGGCCTACTACTCCATGCTCCTCGTCAACATCCTCGACGTGAGCCGCCTCGAGGAAAAGCATCTCCCGGACGAGCTTCCCGACGATACGCCGGAGCCTGTCCGCAACCTCAGGGAGGTGCTCTCGACCCTCTCGCCCCGCAACCTCCAGGAGTGCTACAACGACGCCATCTACTACCGCGACGAGGTGCGCCAGCTCTTTGCCACGGGTTCCGTGAACCTCAGGCAGCGCTGCCTTGCCGAGCGCTTCTTCTGGAACATCTTCATGAAGCTTGCCGAGGAGAAGGAGAAGCTCAAGACCGTGCCCCGCGACCTGCAGGACATCGACTCCCACCTCGCCGACATCTACTACGGCAACTTCAGCATCTTCCAGTCTCTGCCCGACTCCTGGGCCATAGACCAGCTCTTCCCCGTCATGCCCGTGCACCGGCTCCAGGAGTACCCCAGCCGCAAGGGCGTCATCTCCGACATCACCTGCGACTCCGACGGCCAGATAGACCACTTCATCGACCAGCAGGGCATCAAGCGCACCCTCGAGCTGCACGAGCTGAGGGACGGCGAGGAGTACTACCTCGGCATCTTCCTCGTGGGCGCCTACCAGGAGACCCTGGGCGACCTCCACAATCTCATGGGCGACAACAACGTCGTCTCCGTGCGCATCGAGGACGACGGCAGCTACGAGGTCGTCAGGGAGCAGCAGGGCGACACGGTCGCCGACGTGCTCTCCTACGTGGAGTACGAGCCGCGCCGCATCATGGAAGACCTGCGCAGCGTGGCCGAGCGCGCCGTGCGCGAGGGACGCATCACCCCCAGCCAGCGCTTCTCCTTCCTGCAGACCTACGAGGACGGCCTCAGGGGCTATACCTACTTCGAAAGCTAGGGATACGCTGATTAATTCAGCATCGGCTCAACAACCCTTCGATAATTCAATGGGTTAGTTCGGCCTTGTCGCTGGAAGATGCCTTTAATCAGCGCCTCCCTAGCGCGGGCAGGCTGGAACGTGATATTCTGCATCCGCCTTGGGGTTCCGGCCTCAGGGCGGATTTTGCTTGCGGGCCGTGCGGCTGGACGTCAGACGGGAGCGGGCGGCCTTGCCGGGGCGCTCGGGGTTCCGCCCGTACTTCCCTGGTCCAGTCATGCCGGCTCAGGCTGGCTCTGGAATGCGGGTCGCATGCTCTTGACAGCAGTCTCTTCAAGGAAGGGCGAAGCGCTATGACGATGCGAATAGATTCTCGCTAGCAAAACAATGCTATCTTCTTGCGATTCTGCACATCCGCTCTGAGCAGTTCCAAGGAGCGACGCAGGGGGGGGCTTTCCGGCTACCCCGGATGGTGGCAGCGTACGCGCCAGCCGGGCGCAAGCTCCGTCCAGTCCGGGACCTGCTCGGCGCAGACTTCCGTTGCCCTGGGACAGCGGGGAG
>JAEEPQ010000205.1 GCA_016284885.1 Desulfovibrio sp. | reverse complement strand
GCGAAGAAGCGCTCCTGCATGGAGCTGATGATCTGGAGCAGATCCTCCTTGTCCGCCTCGTCCACGCGGCCTGCCGCGTAGTCGAGCTCGAGCCTGGCCTTGAACTCCTCGGTGCCGGCCTCGGCGTGGCGGCGGGCGCTGTCGTCGAAGGCCTGCCCGCCTTCCGCCGTGCCCTGCAGGCGCTCAATGAGGGCGAGCTGGTTGAGGTTGTCGAAGACGGGCGAAGCGGGTTCGGCGCTGATGTCGGCAAGGGCCTTGGCGAGCGTCGCTTCCGGGCGGGCGATGTGCTTCAGCACCCTGCGCCAGGGCTCGAACCAGCGGATCTGGGCCGTCTCCTCCCAGAAGAGGGGCCTGAAGTGGCTGTCCAGGGAGACGTAGCCTGTGCGGAGCAGGTCCGCAAAGAGCTTCGGCTGGCGGCGCTGGCGCAGCAGGTCCCTGAGCAGGGCCAGCATGAAGTCCACGCAGCAGGCGAAGGCGTCTCTTCCGCCGGCGCGCTCCGGCAGGGCGTCGAGCTCCTTCAGGACCTGGTACTTGAAGCCGCGCAGGCGCTCGGCCCGTCCGCTGTCCATGGCCTCGGCGCCGGCAAGCCATTCGGCCATGACCTCGAGGCGGGCCTCCACCTCGTCCTGGACGCTCTGGCGCAGGTCGTGGAAGAGCGAGAATCGCCGGGTGCTCATGTTCTTGGTGGCCTGGCTCCAGGCGCTCTCCACGGCTTCGGCAAGGTCCTTCTCGCGTGGCTTCCAGCCTTCGCCCGACGCGTCGCAGAAGGCTTCGAGCACGCGCTTGACGAGGGCAACGGCGCCTGGCTTGTCCTGGGCGCAGGCCTCCATGCAGGCGCCAATCTCGCTCGTCCTGCCGAACAGGGCCTGCAGCATCTCGGGAATGCCGTGGGCGCGCATCTTGACGGCCGGCACGGCAGTCAGCTCCCTGGCGCGGCGACGCAGTGCCTCCAGCGAGGCGGACTTGGCCTCCTCGTCCTCGATCTGGGCAAGGGCCTTGGGCGTGAAGCCGCTGGGCTCGGCCTGGCGGGTTTCCACGAGCCTGGCAAAGAGCTGGCGCAGGGAGCGGTAGGAGGGAAAGGCCTGGTCGAAGTCGTTGAGGTAGAGGTGGCAGCGGTCGAGGAGGCGGTAGTCCTGGCCGTCGCCGGCAGAGACCGCCAGGGCGCGCAGGTAGGCGGCCAGCGCCAGGCTCTCGAGCCTGGGCTCCGGCGGAAAGGCGTTGGCCAGATTGAAGGAGCCGTAGGCATCGGGCAGCGCCGTGCCGGTGGCCAGCTGGAGCCGCTGGGCGAGCTCCCCGCAGAGCGGGAGCTTCTGCAGGCGGCAGGCTTCGGCCAGCGCCAGGGCCTGGGCGAGGCTGGGGCTGGCGAGCACGTCCGCGCCGTCGCTGCGCGCCTGGGCGCAGAGACGCTCGACAAGGCGGCAGAACTCCTCGTCGGCAGGCGTCTCCTTCTGTCCGGCAAGGCGCGCCGCCGTCTCCCAGAGCGCTTCGCCGGCAGGCGGCGGGCAGGCGACGTCCGTCGCCTCGAGGCGCTGGATCTTGCCGAGAAAGTCGTCCATGGAGAGGGGCGGGGCTTTTTTGGCATAGGTCATGGCCGCACGCCTGGCCTGCTCCTTGGGCTTCTTCCTGCCCGCGTTCTGGGCGGCGTCCTGGCTTGTGGCCTGCATCGTGCCAGGGCTCGTGTCCTGGGGAGTAGCCTTGCTAGCGTCCGTGTCCGCCCTGTCCGCCTCGCCGTTGTCCGTGGCCTGCACGCCTGCGGCGGCTTCGGCGCCTGCAGTCTGGCCGATCTCGGCCTTGGTCGCAGGCACGGGGCCTGGGGCGGCTGCAGGCGAAGCGCGGCTTGCGGCTTCGGCAGGCTTTGCCTTGCGGGGACGGCCGCGCTTGCGGGGGGGGGACGCTTCGACGGCGCCCTTGGCCGCAGGGGATGCGACCGCGCCCTTGGCATCAGCCTTGGCCTTGACGCCGGCCTCGCCTCTGCTTCCGGGATCGGCCAGAGTTCCGGCCTTGGTTTCGCCCTGCGGTCCGCCTGATCCGCCCGAACCGTCCGGACCGCCCGGACCGGCCGTTCCGTCGGGCGGCGTCGGCGCACTGTCCCGGTCGGGGATCCAGACGCCCTCTTCCCACTTCCACCAGGCGTTCTCGAAGCAGGCGAAGCAGGCTCCGCCCTCCGCCACGCTGACGATGTCGGGCAGGCCTTCCTCGGCCGTGGGCACGAAGAGCCAGCTGGCGGCCGCGCTGTCCACGGGATCGTCCGGCAGGGCGAGGCGACAGGGCACGAAGTCGTCCAGAAAGAGGGCCGGCGCCTCGATGCGGAAGGTGTAAAGCGCGCAAAGCGCGAAGAATTCGCGGAAGCGGGCCGCCCCAAGCAGGGGTTTGGCCTGCTCCAGCAGGCGCACGAAGCGCTCGTTGAGGGCCAGGATGAGATCGATGCGGCTCTGCGGAACGCTGTCCGGGATGATGCGCTTCCAGCCTGTCTTTTCCGACGGGCCGAGCGTGCCGGCGCCCAGCTCGCCGGCATGCCAGGCCTGGGCGGGATAGGCCAAGGCCTTGCCTTCGCCTTCGCCCACCACCTTGATAAAGCGTCTGGACGCCAGGATGCCGAGGTCGCGCCTGGCCTTGACGGGATCCTTGATCAGGCCGTGCAGCGTGCAGTAGCGCAGCAGCTGGTCCGTCGTGGCGATGCCGAAGATGGCAAGGACAAAGAGGAGCTGCCGGTACTGCCTGGTGCTGTTGCTGCACAGGAACTGGCCCAGCTGCCGGGAAGGGCGGCTGGGCGCCAGGCTGACGGTCTCGCCGCTTTCGGGCACCAGGGGTTCGTCGGGAGCGGGCGCGACGCTGCCGTCATGCGCTTGGGCAGGGCTGTCGGCGTCCGTGCCGGCATGCTTTGCGGTGCTGGAGGCTTCTGCCCGTGCCCGTGCCTGCGCCTGTTCCGGCGCCTGGCTCTCCGGACGGGCAAGCGCCTCGGACTCGGCTTCCGGCGTTTCGGACGAAGCATGCTTGGCCGATGGCGCATCGGGCGCAGGCTTCGTCCCTGTCTGGAGCGATCTGCCGTCCGGCAGTGGTGCCGGATTGTTCTCCCAGGCGCCCTTGCGCCACTTCCACCAGGTGCCCTCCCAGAAGGCGTAGCAGCCCGAGCCGAAGGCAGGACTGGCAAGCTCGGGAAGCCCCTCCTCCTTCGTGGGCACGAAGAGCCAGCTGCGGGGCTTCTCGTCGACGGGCGCGCCGGGCCAGGCTATCCAGCACGAGTCAGGGGGACATTCGTAGAAGCACTCGACCTCGACGCGGAAGTTGCGGTAGGTGACGCTGTCGAGGAAGAGCTGCCAGCGCTCCTCGTCGAAGAGCGAGCGGCAGGCCTCGAGGTAGCGCAGCAGGCGCTCGTTGAGATCGACCGCGATGGCGACGCGGCTCTGGGGCATGCTGTCAGGCACGTCGCGCAGGCAGCAGAGGTCGAGCACGTTGTGCCAGTCGAAGGAGTTGGCAAAGGCGGCGCGCCGCTCGCAGCCGTAGAGCGCGCAGACGCTCGAGTCGGGGAAGACGAAGGCCTGGACCGGTCCGCGCACGCTCTTGAGGTAGCCGCCGCTGGCCAGAATGCGCAGCTCGCCCATGGCCTTCTTGGCGTGCTTGGGCTTGAGCCAGCCGTAGACCTGGGCGAAGCGCACCAGCTGGTCCGCCGTGGCGATGCCGACCAGGCTGATGGTGCGCATGAAGATCCGGTAGTGCTTCTTGGCGTTGCTGTTGAGAAACTTGACGAGCTCGAAGCCCCGCAGGCGCGGGCGCGTGTCCACGCACTCGTCGCTTTCGGGATTCAGGGGGAGGTCTTCCTCTTCCTCCTCGTCATCGTCCACGTCGAAAAGCTGGAGGCCCTCGCCGTCCTCGTCATCGTCCTTGCCCCCGCCGAGGGCTTTGCCGCCGGCGTCCGGGGCAAACGCAGCCCCGCTGGCCTGGCCAGCTGCCTCAGGCGCACCGGTTGCCGCAGAGGGCGTCGCGGAGGGGGCAGGCGCAGCCGCTTCCTCCGGCATGGCCCCGGCTTCTCCCGCCGCAGGCGGGGCGGGAGGCGCTTTGTCGGCTGCCGGGGGGAGGGCAGAGGCTTCGCCGGCCTTGGCTTCGTCTTCGGACCCGGCGCCATCGGGACTGGTGCCATCGGGACTGGCGCCATCGGGGCTGGCGTCTTCGGGCAGGCCGGCTGCCGCTTTAGCTCTGGCCCAGGCTTCAGGCCTTACG
>JAEEPQ010000204.1 GCA_016284885.1 Desulfovibrio sp. | reverse complement strand
CTGGCCGTGACCACCTACGGCACCTTCGAGTTCGGCCTTCCGCACCGCATCTCCTGCACCGTGGGCGTGGGCCACGACGGCATCATCGACCTCGAGCGCGAGTCGGATCTGGGCGGCCCCATCCATACCAAGGCCATGATGATCCTCGTGAGCTACCTCACCGGCATGTTCGCAAGCAAAAAGCCCCTCATGCTCTCGGCCTCGCTCTTCTTCGAGCAGAGCTACGCCGGCATCGAGGGCGACTCCGCCTCGGGCGCCGAGCTGGCCGCCCTGCTCTCGGCCCTGGCCGAAGTGCCCGTCAGGCTCGATCTCGCCTTTACGGGCGCGGTCTCCCATTCCGGCCAGATCATGGCCGTGGGCGGCGTCACCCAGAAGATCGAAGGATTCTTCAAGGTCTGCCAGCGCCAGCGCCTCACCGGCACCCAGGGGGTCATCATCCCCTACGACAACATCGACCAGCTCATGCTCTCCCCCACGGTGCTCAAGGCCGTGGACGAGGGGCAGTTCGCCATCTATCCCGTGCGCCGCATCGAGGACGCCCTGCAGCTTTTGACCGGCATGCAGGCCGGGCGCCGGCGCCGCAACGGCTCTTTCACCAAGGGCACGCTCTACGACCTCGTGGATCGCCGCCTCGAACGCCTCGGCGAGTACGGCCAGAACGCCTTCCGCCGCCAGCGCAAGCCCTAAGCCCCTGCCCGGCAAGTCCGGCACGCCAGGAAACCAGGGAAGCCAGGAAATCAGGGAACCAGAATAATCAGGAGCTCCCGCCATGAAAGCTGAAATCGTCTCCATCGGCACCGAGCTGCTCCTCGGGCACGCCGTCAACACCGACGCCGCCTTCCTCGCCAGAGAGCTTGCCCAGCTTGGCATCGACCTCGAGCACGTGGCCACCGTGGGCGACAACCCCGGCCGCCTGAAGGCCTGCCTGCTTGAGGCCCTCTCCCGCAGCGACCTCGTGATCAGCTCTGGCGGCCTTGGCCCCACGCTGGATGATCTCACCAAGAAGACGGCCGCCGAGGTCCTGGGCGTGGATCTTGCCCTGGACGAGGGCTCGCTTGCCGACTTGAAGGAATACTTCAAGGGCCGCCACATGGGAGAGAACCAGCTGCTCCAGGCCTGGCTTCCCAAGGGCTCTACGCCCCTGAAGAACACGGTCGGCACGGCGCCTGGCTGCCTTGCCGAGACCGCTTCGGGCAAGCTGCTCGCCCTCCTGCCAGGCCCGCCGAGGGAGCTCGAGCCCATGTTCCGGGACCAGCTGGCTCCCCTGCTGGCCAGGCGGACGGGATGCGCCATCGTCTCCCACATGGTGCGCACCTTCAACCAGAGCGAGGGCGACGCGGCCCTCAAGCTCGGCGCGCTCTGCGACGGCGCCAACCCTTCCGTCGCCACCTACATCGACGAGCTCAACCAGACCTACGTGCGCGTCACCGCCAAGGCTGCAAGCAGGGCCGAGGCCGAAGCTCTGGCAGATCCCGTCGTCGAGCAGGTCAAGGAGCTGCTCGGCGACGTGGTCTGGGGCGTGGACGCAGACTCCCTCGAGCAGACGGTGGTCAGGCTGCTTGCGGAGCGCGGCGAGGAGGTCGCCACCGCCGAATCCTGCACCGGCGGCCTCGTGGCCAAGCGCCTCACCGACTGCGCCGGCTCCTCGGAGGTCTTCCGGACGGGCCTTGTCACCTATGCCAACGAAGCCAAGACGCGCCTGCTGGGCGTGCCCGAGGATCTTCTGGCCAGGGTCGGCGCCGTGAGCGAGGAGGTGGCCCGCACCATGGCCGAAGAGGCACGCAAGCGCGCCGGAGCCGCGTACGGCATCGGCATCACGGGCATTGCCGGCCCCGGCGGAGGCACGCCCCAGAAGCCAGTGGGCCTGGTCTGGATAGCCCTGGCCTGTCCGGAGGAGACCTACGTGCGCAAGCTTCCGCCCTTCGGTGGAAGGTATCCCGGCCGCGACGCCCTGCGCCAGCGCTCTGCCGGCATGGCCCTCGACATGCTCAGGCGCAGGCTCCAGGGCCGGCCCGTCGTCGCCTAAATCTGTCTCAGGCCGCCTCCCTCTGCCCCCCAGATCAAGCCCCCTGCCCTGACAAGGAGCACCCATGCCTGCACGATGCGCCCTTTCTGCCGCCCTGCTTTCGGCGGCTGTCCTGCTTGCCCAGCCGGCCTTGGCCAACGCGCCCGCACCTGCGCCCATGACTGAGCAGGAGGCCCGCACGCTCTTGAAACGGGCTCTCGACGCGGCCAAGGCGACGGGCCAGGAGAACTACGCCCGGCTCACCTTCAAGGTGCTTGACCAGGCTGCCATCCAGCTTGCCGGCTTCTCGAAGCGCGCCGTCTTGAAAAGCGACAGGCCTGAGCTCTTCAAGAACGAAGGCGCGCTCTGCACGGCCAAGGTGCGCACCGACGACGCCAGAAGGATGACTATGAAGTGGTTCGGGCTCCCCGCGCCGCTTGCCTCCGAGGGCGAGTGGATCTGCGCCGCGCACCAGGCGGGCGAGCCTGCGGGGAGCGGCATCATGATCACCAAGGTCACCCGCATGGAGCGCCGGGGCCGGTGCATGGCCCTTGCCTGCGACCTCGAGATGCCGGAATGCGGCGAAGTCCGCAGCGGGCTCGAGGTACTGGCCTGCCGCAGCAGGACTTCGCCCTTTGGCTGGGTCTTCGAGTCCATAGGCCTGAAGCTCGACGACTAGGCAGCGAAGACAGGGAGGAGGCATATGCCCGGCTGGGTCTGGGTTCTTATTCTTTCCTCGCTCGTGGCGAGCTACCCCACCTTTTTTCTTATCGTCGCCTGCATTGTGGCCTGCATCGTCTGGCCGGAATTCCGGTTCGCTGCGGGTGTCGCCGTTCTCTTCGCGCTTGTCCAGATCATCATCGAGGGCAAAGAGCAGAAGGCCCGCCTGCAGGCGACGACGCCCCTCGACATCGACACAGCAAAGACAGCTCCGCTGCTGGTGCAAAAGGCGCTGGAGGCGCTGGTCCTGCTGCGTGCCGGCGGCTATCCCAAGATCACCCCTGCCCTCATTGAATCCCTTGCCGAAAACGCGGCCGCGTGGTCTCCCCGGGCCCTGCGCAGGGAAACCAGCCATCCGGACGTCTTCAAGGGCATTGCATCAGAGTACAACGCCAAGATCTCCCTCGATGGCGCCCGCCAGGCGGTGCTGGAGCTCTTTGGCCGCCGCGCGGAGCTGAAAAGCCTCTCCAGACACGCGAACCTCTTCCACGAGCAGGCTGGCGGACGAACCACAGTCTGGCTGCTGGGCAGAACGCCAGATCTGGCAGATCCTCCCAGCTTTATGCTGCCGGCACTCAAGGCCACCTACGGAGGTATCATTGAAAAGACGCCTCAGCATGTCGCACTGAAAGGCTCTGTGCCGCATCCCTGGCTCAAGGACAGAAAGCCTGCGCTGCTGACGCTTTCCGCCACGCCCGACAAGGACTCTCCCTTCGGCTGGGCGATCACTTCCATACGGCTTGAAGCCGATTTCTGGCCACCCAGGCCCTCGGCGTCCGAGGCGGATATGACACCGGAAAAGGCTCTTCGCCTGCTGGAACAGGCCCTGCAGACGGCCGTCGAGACAGGGCTCGCCAACTACCGGACACTCGACGGCAACGTCCTTGACCAGGCAGCCATGCACTCTCCTGCCTGGTCATCCTATGCCCTGCGACGGGAAGAGCACGCCGCCTTCATCTTCGAGGGCGTGCCGGCGACCTTTGACGCCAAGATTTCCGCTGAGGACGCCAGGCGCGCCGTGCGCGAGCGCCTGGGACGCCAGCCGCCTCTGACCTGCCCTGAAAAGCTGGGACCCGTGCAGGTGGAGGGAGAAGGGCCGCAAAGAAAAATTTGGATTCTCGGCAAGACGGCATCGCCGCGCACTGTCCGCTGCCAGATCGAGCTCTTGCGCCTCGAGCCGGAGGACAAGACCGTCTTCCTCGAAGGCCGGCTGGCTGGCAGGGCTCAGCAGGCAGCGGACAGCGGGCTCATCCGGATCAGCGTGTCCAGGGACAGCGACTCACCCTTCGGCTATGTCTTCGACTCCCTCTGGATTAGGATGCCGGAGGGCTTCGTCGAAACCGAGGCCACGTCCGCCATGCCGCAGCCGGCGTCCGCGCCCGCCTGCCCAATGCCTGCCAGCCAGCAGGCAAGCGCCGGCGCCAGTCCCGAACAGACGGCTCCCGCTTCCCTTTCCGCCGACAAGATAGTCGCCAAGCTTGTCGCGCTCTTCACGGCAAAGATATCCCAGATGCCGCAGGACGCTTCCGGCAGAGACGCCCAGGCCGACGCGTCTGCCTTTGCCGCGCGCATCCCCCGG
>JAEEPQ010000203.1 GCA_016284885.1 Desulfovibrio sp. | reverse complement strand
GAAAAACCGCGCCCTACAAATTCCGGCGCGGTCCTTCGATGTTTCTTTGGTGGACGGTGCAAGACTTGAACTTGCGACATCTGCCTTGTAAGGGCAGCGCTCTACCAGCTGAGCTAACCGTCCAAATTTTGAACGGAAATTCCTTACCCGCCACTAGGCCTGCTGTCAAGGGGCGCGTTTCGCACGGCACTGGCCCGCCAGGGCGCAGACCATGGGGTCGCAACGCAGACGCCAGAGGCAGCCCCTGCCCTAGAGGCGGTCGATGTAGCAGTTGTCGAGGAAGTCCTCCATGGCTTTGTCCGCTTTCTGGATGTAGTCCTCCAGCGGGTATTCCTTCCTGCAGCGGGGGCAGGCCATGTGGGCCGAGCGGCATCTGCGCACGACCAGCAGGGGCTCCCCGCACTTGGGGCAGGGTATGGTGGTCTTGGCCTCGCGGGGAGCGAAAAAGCCCATGGTCTCTCTCCTTGACGCAGCCAGAAAAGCCCTCGAAGGGGTTTTCCCGATGCAGATTCATTCACGTTCTGCCGTCCGGAGCCGGATGCCCCGAAGGGCAACCCGCCCCACTGGGAGGCCCCGAAGGGCCTCCCCGCGGGCATTCCAGGGCTGAAGAGGCGGGCCCTAGAAAAAGTGTCGGACAGCTACCAGGGGAAGCCTCCTCCCTGGCTAGTCGGCCTGCTTGCGCAGGAAGGCCGGCATGTCGGTGTCCTCGTCCATGATGACGTCGGTGCCGCCCGGATTGTGGATGCCGGAGCCGAAGCTGAAGTCGTAGCCGTGCGGAACCTGCGCGTGGCGCTCGCTGTTCCAGCGGTCCCGGGCCTCGCTCAGGAACTGGCCACGGCTGACGCGGGGCCTTGCCTGCAGGCCTGCCTGCGGGATGTCGCGGAACTGGGTCACCGTGGGGCCGGCGCCCTGCAACTGCTCTTCGTACATGTCGGGATGGACCTGGGCGGCCGGGCGGACCATGGCAGGCCTCGGCTTGACCACGGGAGCGGGGCTGGCCGGCTCGATGCCGGTGGCAACGACGGTCACGCGGATCTCGTCGTCGAGACTGTCGTCAAAGACGACGCCGAAGATGATGTTGGCGTTCTCGGGAACCTCGCTGCGGATCTTCTCGCCGATGAGTTCCATCTCCTCGCCGGAGATGTCTTCAGGCGCGGTGATGTTATAGAGTATGGCCTTGGCGCTCTCGAGGGAGACATCGTCCAGCAGGGGGCTGGCGATGGCGCTCTGGGCGGCCTCTTCGGCGCGGTTCTCGCCGCGTCCGGACCCCATGCCCATGAGGGCGAGGCCCGACTCGTGCATGCAGGTGCGCACGTCGGCGAAGTCGAGGTTGACGTAGCCGGGGCAGGTGATGACGTCGGAAATGCCCTTGACGCCGAAGTAGAGCACGTCGTTGGCCTTGCGCATGAGCTCCTTGAGAGGCGTCTTTTTCGGCGCGAAGGTCAGGATGCGGTCGTTGGGGATGGTGATGAGGCAGTCAACGTGCTTGCTGAGTTCCTCGATGCCGTCGCGGGCGTAGTTGGCGCGCTTGGTGCCCTCGAACTTGAAAGGCCGGGTCACGACGCCCACGGTGAGGGCGCCCATTTCCTTGGCCACCTGGGCCACGATGGGCGCTGCGCCCGTGCCGGTGCCGCCGCCCATGCCGCAGGTGACGAAGACCATCTCCGCACCCTGGAGGGCGGTCTGGATATTCTGGATGCTCTCGTTGGCCGCGTCGCGGCCCACGTCGGGATTGGCGCCCGCGCCGAGGCCGCGGGTCAGCTTCTCGCCAAGCTGCACGTGGGTGGGAGCCGGGTTCTTGTTGAGGGCCTGCAGGTCGGTGTTGGCGCACACGAAGTCCACGCCGGTGAGGCCAAGTTCTATCATGTTCTGCACGGCATTGCCGCCGCCTCCGCCGACGCCGACGACGAGAATCTTGGCATTGCCCGTGTTGCCCTGCTGAATGTTTTCGATCTGATCCATGATGGATTCTGACATAGGTCCGCTCCTCTCGAATTCAGTTGAAATGCCCGCGTTTGCCGTCCCTGGGTGGGACGGACGGTTGAATGAAGGCTCAGGGAAGTTCCGCCGCCTCGGCAGAGCGTCCCAGGCCGTGCCTTTGCTAGGTGATGTCCTGGAACCAGCGCTTCATCGTGTTGACGATGCGGGAGAACAGCCCTTCCTGGGCCTCGGGCTGCTCGGCCTGCTGGGGGGTCGGCGCCGTGGGCTGCAGCATCTCGGCGCCGCCGAAGCCGCCGCGTACGGCCTGTTCGGCGCCGTAGCGCAGCAGGCCCACGGCGGTGGAAAACTTGGGGTTGTTGACCACGTCGGTGAGGCCCCCGATGTTGCGCGGGTAGCCTATGCGCGTGGGAATGTCGAAGATGGCCTCGGCGAGATCCTGGCAGCCCTCGATGAGGGAGGCGCCGCCGGTGAGCACCACGCCCGCGCGGATGCGGTCCTTGCAGCCTGAGGCGACGAGTGTCTTGTTGACGTAGTGGAGAATCTCCTCCATGCGCGGCTGGCAGATGTCGGCCAGGACGCGGCGCGACAGCTTCTGCGGGGGACGCCCGCCGACGCTGGGCACCTCGATGCTTTCGTCCTCCTCCACCATGCTGGCGAGCGAGCAGCCGTACTTCAGCTTGATCTTCTCGGCGCTCTTGGTCGGGGTGCGCAGGCCGAAGGCGATGTCGTTGGTCAGGCTGGATCCGCCCAGGGGAACGACGGCCGTGTGCTTGATGGCGTTGTTCTCGTAGATGGCGATGTCGGAGGTGCCGCCGCCGAGGTCGACCAGAGCCACGCCTATCTCGCGCTCCTCGTCCGTGAGCACGGCCTTGGCCGAGGCCAGGGACTCGAGGGCGATGTCCGCCACCTGCAGGCCGGAGCGGTTGCAGGAGCGGATGATGTTCTGGGCGCTGGAGACGGCGCCGGTGACGATATGGACGTTGACCTCCAGGCGCACGCCGGCCATGCCGACAGGATCGACGATGCCGCGCTGGCTGTCGACGATGTACTCCTGCGGCAGGGTGTGGATGACCTCGCGGTCCGAGGGAATGGCCACGGCTCGGGCGGCCTCGAGGACGCGGTCCACGTCGCTGGGCGTGACCTCGTTGCCCTGCACGGCGATGACGCCGTGGCTGTTGATGCCCATGATGTGGCCGCCGGCAATGCCGACGTAGACGGAGCGTATGTCGCAGCCTGCCATCTGCCCTGCGGCCTGGACGGCCTGGCGGATGGACCGCACGGTGTCCTCGATGTTGACGACCATGCCCTTGCGCAGTCCTTTGGACTCGCTGTCGCCTATGCCGACGATCTTGACCTGGCCTTCGGGATCGACCTCGCCGACGACGGCGCAGACTTTGGTCGTGCCTATGTCGAGGCCGACGATGAGTTCAGTTTCCGCTCTATCCATGAAGCACCCCACTGCTAGCAATATTGGGAAGACCTATCCGCGCAGCGAGACCCACACGCAGCCGTCGGCCGCGCGGACCTCCTGCACCTTGCCCAGCTCGCGCCGGCGGGCCAGGTCGCCTATGGTCACGCCGAGCCTGGAGAGGTTGCCCTCCCAGTCGTCGGGGGCCAGAGACAGGCGCATTTCCCTGTCCTCGAGATAAATTTCCACGCCCCTGCCCGGGGAGACGTCGACCGTGGCGATGGCGCCGGCCTCGACCGGGAGCACGCCGCTCTTCATGTCCTTCATGAGCCTGGCAAGGTACGGAATGGCGTCCTCGCCGCCCGGCTCGATGGTGAGCATGGGCAGGGCCATGAAGTTGTCGCCCTCCACGGGAGCGATGAGCTCTCCGCGCTCGTTGGCGTAGTAGAGCCGGCCCTCGCGCCTGACCCAGAAGCTCGGCATGCGCTCCTTCACCTTGATGACGAAGCGGTCTGGCAGGAGCCTCTTGACGGAGACGTCCTCGACCCAGGGCGTCGAGAGGAGGCTCCGCTCGACTTCGGAGATGGTCACCGCGAAGGTGTTCTCCCCTTCCCTGATGCCGCCGAGCTCCTCCACCATCGCCTTGGTCATCCGCGTGTTGCCGGACACGTCGATGTGGCGGGTGGTGAAGAAGGGGCTTGTCAGCGCCTCGCCGTAGAGCCACAGGGAGCCCTTGAAGACGCCGGCGAAAAAGAGGGCCAGCAGGGCAAGGCCCAGAAGGCCCGTGCCGGCGCCGCGCGCAAGGCGCACGGCTTTGGAAAAGTCTCTGGGAGGCCTGGCGGGCCTGGCCTTGGCTTCAGGCGCCGCCGCCTCGGCGGCCGCGCCTGCCGGCGCCTGGGGCTGACGGGAAACGCGCGTGTTGCGGCCCGAAGGGGCCTGCGCCTGGCCGGCAAGGCTGC
>JAEEPQ010000202.1 GCA_016284885.1 Desulfovibrio sp. | reverse complement strand
GGTAGCCGGGTTTTGACGCTACTTGTTGGGATCAACAATGATCTTGATGTTGTTGTCCTTGTTGTTGATGAGCTCGAGGAAGCCCTTCTCGACGATGTCGCCGAGCGCGATCTTGCCGGTGATGAGCGGGGACGGATCGATGACGCCCTTGGCAATGAGCTTGCCGAGGCCTTCGAAGTCCTTGAGGGTGTAGGCAAGGGAGCCGATGACGGTCTTGTCCGTGCCGCTCAAGGTGAAGAAGTTGAAGGCGCTGGGACCTTCGAAGATGCCTTCGATGACGGCCGTGCCGGTGTTGCGGAGCACGTCGATGGCCAGGGGGCCGGTATGGATGTTGCCGATGCACTCGAAGGAGACGTCGGCGCCCACGCCGTCGGTGAGCTTGCGCACTTCCTCGACGGCATCCTTTTCCTTGGTGTTGATGATGACGTCGGCGCCGCACTTCTTGGCCATCTCGATGCGGGCCGCGGCCTGTTCGAGCACGATGATCTGGCCGGCGCCGGAGGCGCGGACGGCCATGATGGTGCCGAGCCCGATGGTGCCGGCGCCGAGGACGACGACGTTGAGGCCCATGATGGAGCCAGCCTTGCGCACGGCGCTGAAGCCGGTGGCGAGGGGCTCGAGGAGAGCCGCATGCTCAAAGCTCATGTTGTCCGGAATCTTGTAGCAGAGCTCGGCAGGCACATTGACATAGGGCGCAAAGGCGCCCTCAGTCATGAGGCCAGTGAAGGCGAGCTTGTCGCAGACGTTGTACCTGCCGTCGCGGCAGGGCTTGCAGATGTGGCAGTGCTGGCAGGCATCGGGGGCGACTCTGTCGCCGACCTTGACCGTGGTCACGCCTTCGCCGACGGCGCAGACGGTGCCGCTGAACTCGTGGCCCAGCAGCAGGGGCGCCTTTGTCCCGGTGAGGGGATGCGGAGTCGTAGGAATGAAGACCGGGCCGGCGATAAACTCATGCAGGTCGGAACCGCAGATGCCACAGTAGGCAACCTTGATCTGCACCCAGCCTGGCTTGGGAGCGGAGGGAAGGGGAAGGTTCTCGATACGGACGTCGTTCTTGCCGTACCAGACGGCACCACGCATAGTTTCAGCCATGATGACCTCGCAATTGGTTGAAGGATGGGAAGGTGGTCGGCTTTTTCTCTGCAAAGAGCGTTCCATGACCGCAAAACAGCGTCTCAATCAAGCAACGTCTTGGATCAGGACGCTTTTTGTCTCAGTCCTGTTCAAGACGGTGACGCGACCTCTTGTCCCGAAATGGAACACTCGGCAGGCTCCTGTCCCTGCGGTCCGCCCGCTCCCCCCCCATTCAAAGCGCACAAATGGAGAGCGAGGCCTCGCCAGCGACAGACGAAGGGCTGGATCCTCAGGATCCAATCCCGTACTTGCGCATTTTCGTGTAAAGCGTGTTTCTTCCTATGCCGAGGGCCTTGGCGGCCTTGGAAATGTTGCCGTGGCAGCTCTCGATGGCGGCCTGGATGGCTTTGGCTTCCAGACTTTCTAGATTGACGTCGGCAAAGACGCGCTGCGCGGGCAGTCCGGCCTGGCGCCACTCTTCTGCGGATTCCTGGGGCTGTGCCGGGCCAGGCGCCTGCATGTCGCCTCCGGCCTTCTTCGCCTGGCGCTGAATCCGGTTCCGGATGCGGTCGGGGAGGTGGACGGCTTCGATGCGCCCCCCCTGGGCCATGGCGCAGGCGTACTCCATGGCGTGCACAAGCTCCCTGACGTTGCCGGGCCAGACGTAGCGGCGAAGAAGGTCGAGCGCCTCGGGGGCAATGCCGTCAAAGCCCATGCCTGAGCGTTCGCAGAATATCCGGCACCAGTGCTCGGCCACGGGCGCAACGTCCTCTCCACGATCCCTGAGCGGGGGGATCTCCAGCGTCATGGTCTGGACCCTGAAATAGAGGTCCTCCCTGAACCGCCCCTGGGCCATCATTTCGTCGAGGTTGCGGTTGGTCGCCGTGATCAGCCTGAAGTCCAGCCGCTTGACGCCCTGCCCGCCAATGCGCGTGATGCAGTGGTCCTCCAGGGGGCGCAGGAGGTTGACCTGAACTTCGTAGGGGATTTCCGAAATCTCGTCCAGAAAGAGAGTCCCGCCGTCGGCCTCTTCGAACTTGCCAGGACGCCCGGCCGTGCTGGCGCCCGTAAAGGAGCCCTTGGCATAGCCGAAAAGCTCGCTCTGAACGAGCTCGCGCGGAAGCGCCGCGCAGTTGACCGCCACGAAGGGGCCCTTTGCACGGGCGCTTGCCATGTGGATGGCCCGTGCAAACAGCTCCTTGCCTGTCCCCGTTTCGCCGTGAAGGAGTATGGACGCATCGCTCCGCGCCATGATGCGCGCCTTGGCGACCGTCTCCTCCATGGCCTTGGTCCGGCGGACTATGGGGGCAAATGCATCTATTTCTCTTTGCTTTTCCTGTCTGTCCTGGTGAACGGCGACAGTCAGTGGAGGCCTGCCCTCCCTGACAGCAATGACGGCGTGGCCGGACGGGTGGCCTCCTTCCAAGCATGCGTAGATCTCCGCATGCAGTCCCGGCCTCGTCCTGCAGACAAGGCGCAAGCCCATGGGCGCGGCCTTTGCGGAACGCTCCTTGGCGTAGGCGGACAGGTTGAAAAAGACACCAGCGTCGCAACCGCGCAGTCCGGCGCCGAGCAGGCGCTCCGCTTCGGCGCTGGCATAGGTGATGCGCCATCCTGCTTCCTCCAGCAGGAGGACGCCTCCGCCTATGGTGCGGAAGACGGCGTTCAGCAGCGCATTGGATCTGCTCTCCATGCTGGTCATCGAGTGTCTGGCCAGGGCGTGCTCGATCTGCCTTGCCGACTGGAGGGCGAGGAGCATGGCCGCCACGTGGTCGAATCCGGCACCGCCCGAAATGTCGAAGCAACCGAAGATCTCGCCAGTGGGGGAGAACACAGGCACGGCCACGCAGCCCCAGCCCTTCTGGCCGAGGCAGAAGTGCTCTTCGCCGAGGACCTGCGCCGGAGTCCCGCCGTCGAGAGCGAGACAGATGGCGTTGGTGCCGATGCTCTGCTCCGTCCAGTAGGCGCCGGGGCAGAAGCCGATGCCGTCGGCGCCGCGTAAGGCTTCTTTCTCGCCGCCCGTCCGCAGAATAAGGCCGTTTTGATCAGTATAGGTCATCAGCATGCCCGTGCCCTTGAGCCTGCTCACGATCTTGGCCTCTAGCGGCTTAATCAGTTCGTTGTAGCCCTCCGACTGCTGGGCGAGCACGGGCTCGGGCGCAAAAACCCGGCACGTCGGCAGCTGAGGATCTACGCCGCCCTTGAGGCAGCGCTCCCAGGATCCGGCCACGGCATCGGGAAGGCCCGGCGTTCTCGCAAGCAGGCCCGAATCGACAAAGCGCTCCCAGGATGCCCTGATGCCGGCGCCATGCCTGGCGCGCGCCTGGACGTCCTGTGCGCCGGCATCATCCTGTTCGTGCAAGGACGTCGCCATCGAAGTCTGTCCGTCTGGACGGGATTCGAGAATATCTCCGTTGCGGTTGCGCTTGGACATGGAAAGATCTCCTGCAGACATGCAGATCGCTAGCCTCGACAGTTCTTCGGGAGCCGTCTGCGTCTGGCACGAAGGCGAAACTGTCTGTCGGCATGGCTGGGGCAGGTAGACGCCCCAGTCGAGAGAGGAGAGATTGGTTTATTAGTAATTATTCTTACACTTTTTAAGGTATGTATATCACGATAAAATTAATATCGGCAACAACAATTATTGCCTTGCAGGCTTTGTTCGGTTTCAAGACAGAATTGTTCTATTCCAGGACAAGTCTCAAGGGGCCAGTTCAAAGAGCTTCATCTGCCATCCTAAAAGACTAGGAGTTTTCAGGCTGAAATTCTCTGGCACGGCGTTTGCATATCCCTGAGGGACAAACAACAGCTTCAGGCGTCTTTGGCGCCAGGAGGTAGATCGCATGGCATATGAAGTGCAGATGCCCAAGTGGGGCCTGACCATGAAGACCGGCAAGATCGCCCGCTGGTCCGTGCAGGAGGGGGAACGCGTTGAAAAAGGCAAACCGCTCCTGGAAGTGGAAACAGACAAGATCACGAACGTGGTGGAGGCTCCCGAGAGCGGCGTCCTGCTGAAGATTCTGGTCGCCAAGGGCCAGACAGCCGCCGTCAAGAGCGTCATCGCCGTCATCGGCCAGCCCGGCGAGAACGTGGACGCCTGGGAGGCGCAGGGCCAGCCCGTTGCTGAAGGTGCGCCAAAGGCTCCCGCATCCAAGGCCGCGCCGGCCGGCAAGGCTGCCGGCGGCGAAGTGCGCGCCATGCCGGCGGCCCGCAGGGTCGCCAGGGAACTCGGCATCGATCTGTCGCAGGTTGCCGGCACGGGCAAGGACGGCGCCGTCACCGAGA
>JAEEPQ010000201.1 GCA_016284885.1 Desulfovibrio sp. | reverse complement strand
GGGGTGGGGGGGGGGGGGGGGTGGGGGGGGGGGGGGGGGGGGGGCGGGGCGGGGGGGGGAGGGGGGGGGGGGGGGTGGGGGCGGGGGGGGGGGTAGGATGCACAAGCGGTGCGGCTGTGCGCGCGTGGGAGAAGTACGGAGGAAAGCGCTACTTGCCGAGGCTCTTGAGGACGCGCCACAGCGAGGTGCGCGAGATGCCAAGCAGGGCGGCGGCCGCCTTCTTCCTGCCGCCGGCCTTGGCCAGCGCCTCCTCCACCTGCTCCGGCGTGATGGCGGCCACGTCCACGGGCGCCGAGGGGGCCTGGGCGCGGGGCTGTCCGGACTGGGGCCAGGAGGGCGCCAGGGAATCGCCGGCCGGCATTCCAGGCGCGCCCGAGCCCGAGAAGGGCGGCATGAGGCGTGCCGCGTTGGCCGCCGTCTCCCCGAAGAGCTCGTCGAAGACCTTCTGGGAGAAGGCGCCTGCGCAGAGGAAGACCAGCTGCTCGATGAAGTGCTTGAGCTCGCGCACGTTGCCGTACCAGGGATGGCGGCACAGGCGCGCAAGGCTTGCCTGGGGAAGGCGTATGGGCGGGATGCCGGCGCTGCGCGAGGCCTCGGCCACGAAGGCGTCCACGAGGACGGGAATGTCGTCCGGCCGCTCGCGCAGGGGCGGGACGCGGACGTTGAGCACGTTGAGGCGGTAGTAGAGGTCTGAGCGCATGCGGCCCGAGCGCACCTCGTCGACGATGGACTTGTTGGTGGCAGCCACGATGCGCACATTGAGGGGGATGACGGCGCTGCCGCCGACGCGGCGCACCTCCTGCTCCTGAATGGTGCGCAGGAGCAGGGCCTGCACGTTCAGGGGCATGGAGTTGATTTCGTCAAGAAAGATGGTGCCGCCGTCGGCCAGCTCGAAGAGGCCGGCCTTGCCCTCGGCGCGGGAGCCCGTGAAGGAGCCGCCCTCGTAGCCGAAGATCTCGCTCTCGAGCAGCTGCACGGGAATGGCCGCGCAGTTGACGGAGACGAAGGGCTCGGAAGCGCGGGCCGACTCGCGGTGGAGGCCCTGGGCGAGGATTTCCTTGCCCGTGCCGCTCTCGCCGGTGATGAGCACGGTGGAGTCGCTGCGCGCGAAGATGCGGAGCTTGGCGAGCATGTCCTCGGAGACCTGGCTCGCGTGGACGTAGTCGTTGAAGGTGTACTTGGCCGCATAGCCGCTCACCAGCGCCTGCCTGGCCTTGCGGCCGGCCCTGACCATGACGTGGCAGGGCGTGAAGGAGAAGAAGCGGTCCATGCCGTCGGCAGGCCGCTGGAGGCGCGAGGACTTGACCACGTAGCGCGTGCCGCGGATGGTCGCGTCGAAGTCGCCCTCGGGCGCGCGGCCGGCGCGCAGGGCGTCCTTGAGGCCGGGAAGGAGGGAGGCGATGTTCGTGCCCACGATGCTGCCCTGGCGGCCGAGCACCTCCTGGGCGCGGCGGTTGGCCATGGTCACCGTGCCGTCGGCGCGGGTGCCGACGATGGACTCGTTCACCGTGTCGAGCAGGGCCGTGTAGCGCAGCAGGACCGTCTTTTCGCCGGCAACGGACTGGGCGATGTTGAGGGCGTTGCTCAAGGTGACGGCCATCTCGTCGCGGGTGGGGATGACCAGGCGGCAGCTGGCGCCGAGCCTGGCCGCGATGGCGCAGGACTTGCCCCCGCCGACCACGATGCCCGGCTCCTCGCTGACGTAGCGGCGGACGGCCTCCTCGAGGCTGGCCATGTCCTCGTAGCGGGCGCAGTGCACCTTCACCCCGGTCTGGCGCTCAAAGAAGGAGAGATCCACGTCCTCGTTCACGTACTGCGCGAAGAAGACCGACTTGGCCATGGGCGCTATCTCGAAGAGAGCCTTGGCGAGGTTGAGGGAGCCGAGGGGTATGGGCAGCACAGGCACACTGGCCTTCTTGCGCAGCATCTCCGCCGTGCCGCGGCTGGCGACGAGCACGTCGGCAAGGCCGCGGTCGATGAGATCCATGGCAAAGGGCACGGCTTCGTCCAGGCCGGAGACGTGGGTCTGGACCTCGACGCCCCTGGCGTCTGCCACCTCGGTAAAGAGGCTGCACAGTTCGGGGCTCGTGCCTATCATGACTATGTGGGGAACGTGCATGCGCCAGGCTCCTTGCGGCCCTGTCCGGCAGGACGTGTTTCACGCGTTCCAGCGGGAACGCGGAGGGTGCCGGAAGCAGGGGCAGGCGGCATCGTGCTTCTGCATATACCACCTGACGGACTTCCTGCAAAGGGTTGCCGCCTGGACGGGCCGGACGCGCCAAGGCAAGCCCTCATGTTGCGGAAACGCCGGCCCCTGTCTGCAGGCGCCTTAAGCCGTTCCTGAAACATCGCAAAATGTTTCAGAAACGTTTTGCCGCAACATCGGGGAACGGCGAAGGCCCGCACCCGGACCAGCCCTCCCGTCGCCACGCCCGCGGAGCAAGGCGTCTTCCCGCAGACATTGGAACGGCATTTGCAAGCAAATGAAAATTTTCACATTGCGTTGCGCAAGCATTCAAGCAAAAATTGAAATCTTCTTTCAGTCTCCGCCAGCAAGATCTGCGGATTTTTTGCCATTTTCGCCGCGCTTCCAGGCCCTAGGCCGAGGCGTCTTGGAACGCCATTTGCATATCCGGCCTAAGCCAGAAAAGAGGGTTTGCCGCGCCCCCGCGCGGCGCTTCTGGCAGGCTGTTTCAGGATGCGCCCAGCATCTCCGGGTGGAGGAGCGGGCCTGCGAACACCAGCTCGGAGGAACAATGAACTTTTCAGCAACCAGCGCACGGCCCCGACTTGGCGCCTCCGCGTGCGCGCCCACCGCGAGGAGCGTTCAATGCTAGTCTATTTCGGCCTCTTCATGCTTATCCTGACCATCGTCGGCATGGTCATGCGCTACGAGTCGCGCCTGGTCCTTATCGTCTCGGGCCTGTGCATGGGCCTCGCGGCCATGGATCCCATGGCCGTCCTCACCGGCATGTCGAAAGGCATGCTCAGAGGCAACATGATCCTCTGCATCTGCTCGGTCATGGCCTTCGCCTTCGTCATGCGCTACACGGGCTGCGACAAGCACCTCAGCCATGCCGTGGCCAAGCCCCTGCGCTACGTGCGCCTCTTCCTGGTCCCCGGCGCCACCATCGTCACCTTCCTCGTGCAGATAGCCCTGCCGAGCGCGGCCGGCACCTCCGCGGCCATCGGCGCCGTCGTCATTCCCCTGCTCATGAGCATGGGCGTGCATCCGGCCATGGCCGGCGCCGCCGTCCTCGCCGGCACCTTCGGCGACCTGCTCTCCCCCGGCCTGGCCCACAACGTGTACGTGGCCGACATCGCCTCCAAGGCGCTCAACCAGAACATCGGCGCCATCCAGGTCATCGGCTACCACACCAGCGCGGCCTTCATCTCCCTCGCCGTCGTGGCCACCGCCATGTTCGTCATCACCCTCGTGACCGGCGAAGGCAAGGGCTACGTGCCCGAGAGCGACAAGGAGAGCGGCGTCCAGGACTTCAAGGTCAACTACTTCTACGCCCTCATCCCGATCATGCCCATCGCGGCCCTCGTGCTCGGCGCCTGCTTCCCCAAGGAACTTCCCTTCCTCGCCAAGCTCAAGGTTGAGCACACCATGCTGCTCGGCGCCATCATCGGCATCATCGCCACCCGCAAGAACCCCGGCCAGGGCTCCAAGGAATTCTTCAAGGGCCTTGGCCACGGCTACGGCGAAATCATGGGCATCATCATCGCGGCCGCCATGTTCGTGGGCGGCCTCAAGGCCACCGGCGTCATCGACAGCGCCATCGACATGATGAAGGGCGCCTCCAACGTCGCCACCCTGGCCGCCGGCATCGGCCCCTGGGCCCTCGCCGTTGTCTGCGGTTCCGGCAACGCCGCCACCCAGGCCTTCAACGAAGCCGTCACGGTCAACGCAGCCTCCTTCGGCGTCGACATCATCAGCATGGGCTCCTTCGCCACCTTCGCCGGCGCTCTTGGCCGCTGCATGTCCCCCGTGGCCGGCGCCTGCTTCGTCTGTGCCGGCATTTCCGGCGCGGATCCCATGAACATCGTGAAGCGCACCTGCATCCCCTCGATTCTGGGCCTCATCACCATCTACATCTGCCACTTCGTCCTGAATCTTCACTAGCCGTCCTGGAGCGCCCGCTCCCGACGGCACGCATCCTGCGAAGCGCCGCCTCCCCGCCAGGGCCCTGGCACGGGAAGCGGCGCTTCCGTTTTGTCCTGCGGCAAAGCAAGCGCCTGCCCTCCGGCCAGCCAGGCGCGTGCCGTCCAAAGGGCCTTCCGCAGAGCCGCAGGCCATGGCCCTTGCGTGCTTCAGGCCGCCCCAGGCTGGCATGCGGCGATGCATGCCTGGCAT
>JAEEPQ010000200.1 GCA_016284885.1 Desulfovibrio sp. | reverse complement strand
GCAGCGGCCTTTGCTTTTGCCATGCCCGGCGTCGAAGCAAAAGAAAAGGTGCTGCTCGACGCGGATATGGTCGAAATGTTCGACGACGGCGTCGCGATGATGATACTGGAACGTTCTGCGGAGACGGAGCTCCTGGGCGTGACCGTCGTGACCGGCAACACTTGGGCCGAGGACGGCGTAGCGTTCACGATTCGCCAGCTCGAAGGCATGGGCGCCACGAACATCCCCGTAGCAATGGGCGAGCCGCGCCCCGAGACCATTGAGCGGTTCAATAAGATCGACGAAGAAACGAAAACCTTCGGACGCGGCCACGACGCCCACATGGGGGCTGCCGGCTACGCCCGCCCGGAGAATTGGCAGGCCGCATACCGTTCCCATTACGGCGGCAGCACGCCGACATTCGGCCCGGTGGACGAGGCGGCGGAGGATATGATTATCCGCACCGTCAAAGAGCATCCGGACGAAGTGACGATCATGGCCATCGGCCCCTGCACGAATCTTGCGAAGGCGCTTGAAAAGGCGCCGGAGATCGCGCCGATGGCGAAACGCATCGTCTACATGAGCGGCGCGTTCTTCCAGCAGGGCAACGTGACGCCGGCGGCGGAATTCAACGTCTGGATCGATCCGGAGTCGGCGAAGAAGGTCATGCGCGCGCCCTGGAAAGAGCAAATCATCGTACCGCTGGACGCCTGCGAGAAAATGCGGCTGACAAAGGAAGACTTTTTCGGCTTCAAGCATATCATCAAGAAGCCCGAATTCAATGCGATGATGGCGCGTCACTACTTAGCGGAGCGGCTCGAGAACATCAGCGGGCCGACCTTCATCTGGGACGTGCTGGCCGCCGCTTTGATTGTCGATCCGTCGGTGATCCTGGAGGAAGTCACCATGCCCATCGACGTCAACGACGTCTATTCGCCGTCCTACGGACAGACCCTCGCCTACATCAGGGTACAGCCCGAGGGCACGCAGAAGGCGCGCATCATCAAGACCATCGACGAAAAGAAAGTTTTGTGGATCATCCACGACATATTCAAGACGCTGTAAAAAAGAGTGGAGTGTGAAGAGTGCAGAGTGAAGATGAAAGACGTATTATCTCAACTCTCCACTCTCAACTCTTCACTCTCAGCAATGGGGAGGTATGATGATGAAAATCCAGATTCTGTTCGGGGTATTGTTTGCCGTCCTGTTGTGTGCGGCACCTGCCGAAGCCGCGATGAAGCTGGAGTCCTCCGAGCATTGGGTGCGCGTCGAGTTTGACGCTCTGCCCCAGACGGCGGCGGAAGTCGCTCCCTGCCAGACGCCGGAGGAGACCGCGGCCCTCACCGTCGCCGCGCTTGTCCGCTTCACCGAGGATCAGGAAGCGGGCATCGCGATGCTGAACGTGCTGCGCGGTCCGCGTCCTCTGTCGCCGCAGGAAATCCAGCTTTTGAAGGACCAGCTGCTGAAGGACCGCAACTATGTGGCCCGCTCCCATTTCAACGGCGCGACGCCGGACAACAACTACACGCCGATCGAGCCGTACAGCGTCACCGTCGCGGACAGCGTGCACAGCTACGACCAGGAAAATTACGCTACCCTTTATATCCGAAGCGGCGGCGCGGACAGCCCGCGCCCGATCACGCTCCGCAAGAAGCCCTCGACGGGCGAGTGGTTTTTGTGGAATCACGTCGGCCTGCTGCCCGGCATCCGCGTCCCCGCGTCGCAGGACCCGTGGAAATAAACCGAGTGAGGAATTAGGAATTAGGAGTTAGGAATGATTACATCTTTGAAACGTAAACCACTCCTCACTCCTCACTTACTCCCAAATCCCCTTCGCATTCCGACCAATCTACAGTAAAGAAAGGAAGTGTTTTTCCATGAAAAAACGTGTTTCTCTGCTCGTCTGCCTGATGCTGGCGCTGCTCGTCTCCACGGCCTCCGCCGCGTCGAAGATTAACTCCGACGGCTACTACAAGGGCATCCGCCTCGCGGGAAAAGTCAAAGTCGTGGACGCGTTCCCCGACATCAAGGTCCAGATCGTCAACTCCTTCCCCGACCTGAAAGTGCAGGTCGTCGAAGCCTTCCCCGACAAGATCGGGCAATGGCAGTTCGTGGAATCCTTCCCCGACTTCACCATCCAGTTCGTCAACTCCTTCCCTGACGTGAAGATCCAGTACGTCAACGCCTTCCCGGGCATGGCCCGCTAGCCTAAGCCCTGCGTTCCGGACCAGGGTCTGCACTCGGGCCGGCTTCAGGCTTCGGCCTGAGCCGGCCCCGCCATTTCTCCCCCAGCCACAAGGAGCCTTTCCGTGCAGCGCACGCGCCTTCTTCCAGCCCTCGCCCTCGCGACCTTCCTCCTCGCCCTGCCGGCCCTGCTTCAGGGCTGCGCCAAAGCCAGGCGCGCTGGGGCGCCGCTCGCCGTTCCCGCAGGCGGCTTCGAGCTTGTCCTGCTCCACACCAACGACACCCATACCTACATCGCCGGCGCTGACGCCAGCGGCAGGGCCTGCTTCAAGGAGGACGGCTGCTACGGAGGCTACGCCCGCATCTCCCAGGCCATCAAGGACGAAAAGGCCAAGGGAGGCAGCGTGCTCGCCCTAGACGCCGGCGATCAGATGCAGGGCACCATCTTCTTCGCGACCGGCAAGGCGCCCCTGATAGCCTCCCTGCAGAAGCGCATGCCCTACGACTTCTCCACCCTGGGCAACCACGAATTCGACGAGGGCTGCCCTGCGCTGGCGCGCTTCCTGGCGGAGCTTCCCTACGGGGTGCTGGCCTGCAACCTCAAGCCGGACAAAGGCTGTCCGCTTGCCTCCGCGCCCGTCAAGCCCTGGGCCGTGCGCGAGTTCCAGGGCGTCAAGGTCGGCGTCTTCGGCATTGCCAACGACGAGCCCGTGGGCACCAGCGATGCCTGCAAGTCCACGAAGTTCCTGGACCGCAGGCAAGCCGCTCAGCAGGCCGTCAGGGAACTCGAAGCCCGGGGCTGCCGGATCATCGTCGCCGTCACCCACATCGGCCTGGAAGATGATCTGGCCCTGGCCCGCAGCGTCGACGGCATCGACGTGATCGTGGGCGGCCACAGTCACAGCTACCTCGGGCCCGAAACGAACGGCGGCCTCAAGGAAAAGCCTGAAGGCCCCTACCCCCTGGTCGCGTCCTCGCCCTCGGGCAAGCCCGTGCTCGTCGTTACCGCCAAGTTCCAGACGCGCTACCTCGGCCGGCTCGACGTGGCCTTCGACGCCGAGGGCAAGGCCTGCGCCTGGCAGGGCGGCCCCATCCTCCTCGGGCCCGATGCGCCGAGGGATCCCGAGATCAGCGCGCTCGTCGCCCCCAAGGGCGAAGAGCTCGAGCGGCTCAGGAAGGATCGCCTCTTCGAGAACGGGGTCGACATGCCGGACGGCATCGAAGCCTGCCGCCAGGGCGAGTGCCTTGCCGGCATTCTGGCTGCCGACGCCTTCCTCGAGTTCGGCAGGCCCCACGGCGCCACCATAGCCCTCATGCACGCCGGCGGCGTGCGCTCTTCCCTGCCCAGCGGCTGGGTCAGCCGGGGCGACATGCTCTCCGTCCATCCCTTTGCCTCGCACGTGGCCGTCAAGGAAATCACGGGCGCAACGATCATCGAGGCCCTCGAAAACAGCGTTGCCGACGGCCACGACGGCGCCTACCTGCTCCAGCCAGCAGGCCTCTCCTTTGTCCTCGACATGCGCAGGCCCTCAGGGCACCGCCTGGTCAAGGCCGAGGCCATGGGCGCCGACGGCAGGATGCATGCCCTCAATCCCAAGGCCAGGTACTGCGTCGCCATGGCGGACTTCCTCGCCAGAGGCAGCGGCGGCCATCCCATGCTGGGCAGGGGCCGGACCATCGCCCTTTCCGACGAAACCGAGCGCGAGCTCGTGGAGCGGCATGCCGCCCGCATCAGCCCCCTGCGCACCATAGGCACAGGCCGCTTCGAAATCCTGCGCTAAGCCAGGCGGCCCCCGGCGCAAGGCTTGGCCCGGCGCCGGCAACCCTTTTCCCAGCACCCGCGGCCCCGGCCGCCTCAGGAGGATATTCCTTTCATGTTCATCCAGCGATGTTACGCAGGACTGCTCTCCGTCCTGCTCTGCCTTGCCCTCGCCCTCGGCGGCTGCGCCGGCAGGCAAGCGCCCTTCGGCCAGGCCCAGGCCCCCGAAGGCGGCCTCGACCTTGTCATCATGCACGCCAACGACATGCATTCCTTCATTGCCGGCACCGACAAAAGTGGCCAGGCCTGCTTCCAGGACAAGGACTGCTACGGCGGCTACGCCCGCATCGCCCAAGCCATCAAGGACGCCAAGGCGAAGGGCGACAACGTGATCGCCCTCGACGCCGGCGACCAGATGCAGGGCACCATGTTCTACACCGTCTGCAAGATGCCCATGATGGCGGACATCTACCCGCTCATTCCCTTCGACGCGGCCACCATCGGCAACACCG
>JAEEPQ010000199.1 GCA_016284885.1 Desulfovibrio sp. | reverse complement strand
TGAAATCCGCACAAGCTCGCCAAGCGTGAAAAGCGCTTTCAGAAGGCCGTCCATGCGGACAGCGGGAGCTTGTCCCTGCGCTTCAAGCAGGGTCCTGTAGCGGAGCTCCGCTCTCCCCGACGGGAAGAAGGCACCAAAGCTCCTGCCGCCACCCGCACGGCCTGTACGAATGTTCCGCTCGACGCTAGCGGCCAGGAACGCTTCGCAGTCCGCTTGCCCCACACGCGATGCCACTGCACCAGGCCACTTCCAAGGCCATATGGACAGCGCCGCCCAGGTTCAAGCCTGCGCGGCGCTTCTCGTGCTTCAGTCTTCCCTAGTCGTCGTGTCTGCTCTCAGGCTCGCGGTTGCGGCCGTAGGGAGAGCGGGGCAGGTTGGGATAGCGGCGCTTGAGTTCAGCGAGCTTCTCCTCGCTGATGCCCTCGCCTTCGTGGCGGCCGCAGCGCGGGCAGACGTCGTTGATGACGCCCACGTAGCCGCACACGGGGTCGCGGTCCAGAGGATGGTTGATGGAGCCGTAGCCTATGCCCTTGTCGTGCATGTAGCGGATCACGGACTCGAAGGCCTCAAGGTTGCGGCAGGTGTCCCCGTCCATCTCCACGTAGGTGATGTGGCCGGCGTTGGTGAGGGCGTGGTAGGGCGCCTCGAGGTCGATCTTCTTGAAGGCCTTGATGGGATAGTAGACCGGGACGTGGAAGGAGTTGGTGTAGTAGTCGCGGTCGTTGACCTTGGGGATGACGCCGTAGCGCTTGCGGTCGAGGCGCACGAAGCGGCCGGACAGGCCTTCGGCGGGCGTGGCGATGAGGGTGAAGTTGAGGGTGCGGGCCTTGGCCTCGTCGTCAAGGCGCTTGCGCATGTGGCCCACGATGCGCAGGCCCAGATCCTGGGCCTCGGTGGACTCGCCGTGGTGCTTGCCGATGAGCGAGACCAGGCACTCGGCAAGGCCGATGAAGCCCACCGTCAGCGTGCCGTGGCGTATGACCTCGCCGACGGGGTCGTCCCAGTCAAGCTTGGCGGAGTCCATCCACACGCCCTCGCCCATGAGGAAGGGATAGTTGGAGACCTTGCGGGCGGACTGGATCTCGAGGCGGTGCAGGAGCTGGCGGATGACGAGGTCCATCATGCCGTCCAGCTTCTTGAAGAACTTGTCCACGTCGCCATTGGACTCGATGGCGAGCCTCGGCAGGTTGATGGAGGTGAAGGAGAGGTTGCCCCTGCCGCAGGTCACCTGGCGATCGGGATCGTAGACGTTGGCCATGACGCGGGTGCGGCAGCCCATGTAGGCCACCTCGCTGTTGTAGTCGCCTGGCCTCCAGAAGGTGATGTTGAAGGGCGCGTCCAGGTTGGAGAAGTTGGGAAAGAGGCGCTTGGCGGAGACCTTCATGGCCAGTTTGAAGAGGTCGTAGTTGACGTCCTCGGGATTGTAGTTGACGCCGGCCTTCATCTTGAAGATCTGCACCGGGAAGATGGCGGTCTCGCCGCCGCCGAGGCCGGCGTCCGTAGCCAGAAGCAGCTGGCGCATGACCATGCGCCCCTCGGGGGAGGTGTCGGTGCCGTAGTTGATGGAGGAGAAGGGCACCTGGGCGCCGGCACGGGAATTCATGGTGTTGAGGTTGTGGATGAGCGCCTCCATGGCCTGGTAGGTGTCGCGCTCGGTGCGGCGCAGGGCCGTCTTCTCGGCGTAGTCCGCCATCTTTTCGGCAAGGGCCGGGTCAAGGAGGCAGGCGCCGCGCTCGGCCGCGTGCTTCAAGGCCTCGACGATGCGTCCGGGCAAGGCAGGCAGGGCGCTCATGCACACGGGCAGGATGCAGTCCACGACCTCGTCCTTGACGAACCTGGCTGCTGTCTCGTGATCCAGGCCGCCTTCTATCTCGGCAAAGGCGGTCAAGGCGTCGGTGTAGGCACGCTGGAAGGTCTGGGCCACGCCGGGAGCCATGGCGAAGTCGAAGTTGGGGATGGACTGGCCGCCGTGCATCTCGTTCTGGTTGGCCTGCACGACGATGCAGGCAAGTGCCGCACGGGAGATGATGTTCTTGGGAGGCCGCAGGTAGCCGTGGCCCGTGGAGAAGCCGCGCTCGAAGAGCGGGATTGGATCTATCTGGCAGCAGGTCTCCGTGAGCATGTAGAAGTCTTCGTCGTGGATGTGGATGTCGCCGGAGACCTGGGCCTGCGCGATGTCCGGCGGCAGAACGTCGTGGTTGCAGAAGTACTTGGCGCCTTCGGAGCCGTACTTGAGCATGGTGCCCATGGAGGAGTCGCCGTTCACGTTGGCGTTCTCGCGCTTCATGTCGGCATCGCGGGCCGGCGCGAAGGTCAGGGTCTGGTAGATGTCCATGAGCGCGCCCTGCACGTCGCGGCGGCGGGCGTGATCGGCGCGGTAGACGATGTAGGCCTTGGCGGTGGAGGCGAAGCCGTACTCGATGAGCGTGGACTCCACGAGGTCCTGGACGTACTCGACCGTCACGGCGTGCTTGCGGGGATTGAGCTGCTCCACGACCTTGGCGGTGACGAAGTTGATGTCCACGTCCTTCATCTGCTTGTCCGGGCCTTCGGGCACGTCCCTGGCCGCGCGCTCGATGGCTGAGCGGATCTTCTCCTGATCAAAGGGAACGAACTTCCCGTCTCGTTTCGTGATGGTCTTGGGCGCCGTGGCCATGCTCCGCCTCCCTGTGGCTTAAAGGTGTGGACGCCGCGGCTCCCCGAGGAACGCGGCAGGGCAAGTGCCCGAATATTCAGCCAGCTTGACTGGCGCAGGCGCCATGGCATGCCAGCTCGGGAGCTGGCAGAGGGCATGGCCTGCACAAAAACTATTTATTTTAACATGTCGATGCTTTGCACTTTTGGAAAAAACCGCGCAAAAACAGCGGCCTGTTGTCATCAAAAGCAAAGGTTGGCGACATTCTCAGCGCGAGGTGCACCAAGTCTGCGACACAGGGCCTTGTATACCCCAGACACCGTCGCGGCAAGCATCATTCTCCAGGCCTTTGTCGTCTCCATCGACGTAAGAGCAGGTCCGGCGACGACTGCCACTCGTGTCGCAGGGGCATGGCGGAGGGGGGCAGACGCCGGCCAGACGGCAGCTGCAGGCCCCGTTCAACCGACCTTGCTAGATGACGCAACCTAGCGTGCGCAGACGGGCAAAGACCAAGACAACCTATTGAAATACTAGTATTTTCTTGCCAGTTCCCATGTCTTACTTCCAGCCAGAACCATCGTTGCCAGCGCCTGTCAGACGCTTGCGTCCAGCGCCAGAAAGCCAGACGACCGTCCGTCGCCAGACACCCTGGACTGGCGGGACAAGCCTGCTTCAGGCACCCCTGCACACCTGCACAACCCCCTGCAGAAATTCCCCCAGGCACCCTCCTCTGCCTAGCCCGGCGAGAGTGGCAGGAACGGCATTGAGGACGGCATGAGACAGCTTTAGGCAACGCTAACCTTGGCTCAGAAGGAAGCCGCAGGATATTCGGGACTTGTGGCTGTCGCTCCACTTTCTGGAGAGAAAGTTTATTAATTTAGCATGTCGTTGCTTTGCACATTTTGCACCTTCCAGCAACTAGCTCGAAAGCTGCGTGCCTGACATCTCTTGCCTACGCCACGGGCTTCCAGACTGCTTCGCCAGCCTGGAGGCTGTTGCGGGCAGGGCGGCAAAAGGCTACAAATTCTATGGCCCCGCCCTGCGCTCCGTTCCTTCCCATTCACCCTGACGGCGGGGCTAGAGGAACGACCATGAAAAAGATTCTCATCCTTCTGCTGACTCTCGCCACAGCCTGCCTGTGCTCATCCTGCGAAAACACGCCCGAGCAGCGGGGCGTCTCCGGCAGGGCCTACATCTCCTCCACAAGGCCCGCCATCCGCGTCGAGGCAGCCGACATGCCCGTCATCATCTTCGGCAAGGGCAACGCCCGCCTCGAGCGCCCCACCCAGAAGAGCATCGACGTGCAGACCTGCGTCTGGGGCAGCGACGACAAGAGCCCCATGGCCCTGCTCATCCATGCGGAACTGCCCGACTCCGGCCTCAACTGGGCTGACATCCAGGCCCGTCCCGGCGCCATCCAGAAGGATGTCGAGCACTTCAACGACAAGGAGTGGCAGGCCTACACCTACCTCGTCCCCGGTCGCACGGATCCCTATGCCGGCCTCGTCGGCGACCCCGTCCTCGGCAGCGACAAGCAGTCCTACTGGCTGGCCCGCTTCTTCTCCCGCCGCTACAACGGCAACGCTGCCAGAATCATCCTCGAGTACCGCGAGCCTGCACCGGCCGGCATGAAGTACCTCTCCGGCCTCAGCGAGGAGCAGGAAGCCTACCTGCTCAAGTTCCGCGACCGCGCCCGCAGCGTCTTCGTCATCACAGTCCCCGAAAAGCCCCTGCCTGAAATCTCCAAGGGCTTTGCCAAGGGCATACGCTGGCAGTACGTGGACGCCGACATCCTGGGCGAGCCCTTCCTG
>JAEEPQ010000198.1 GCA_016284885.1 Desulfovibrio sp. | reverse complement strand
GCAGACTGCCTGCCTACTGCTGTCCTTTTTCTTCTGAGGAGCCTCGAAGTTGCCTTCGTTGCTCCCGTGATTCCTGTATAGAGCTTTGAGGCAAAAAAGGGCCATGGCCCCTATTTAGTCTAAAAAGGGGGTATCCATTCTTCTAACTTGCTGATTTGATGAAACAAAAAAATCGCCCTCTCCAAAGCAACAGAAAAAAATATTTTTTCTGGGAGGGGGCGAGTCCGTGCGCATACTCAGGAACAGCCTGAGCTTCGCAGATATGTTGTATGTCAGACGGTTGACGCCTTCATCCCGCTTTATGTCTCGTGCGGGAGGGGAATCGTCAGGTCGGGGCTGTGCGGAAGCTAGTTTCTGGCGGGTGGCACAAAGCTCGACACTGGGGCACGGTTGGCGATGTTAGATCGCGGGGCTATAGCGGGGCTAGCATGGCTCTGTTGCTAGGGCGGGGCTAGAAGCTCGCAGATAACATCTTGTTATTTTGCTTGTTTTCAGGAATCATGGGGTTAAAGCCACATGATGCTGAAATCCTCGGCAAAAAGAGAGGGCCGGCAGAGCGCTGTCCGCCGGCCCCGAGGGAAAAGGGGGGCTACTTGACCGAAGCCATGTCCGCTTCGGCGGCCTTGACGAGCTCGGGACCGATCTTCTTGGTCCACTCCTCGCGGACGCCCTTGGTGGCATCGGCGAAGACCTGGATCTGTTCGGGCGTGAGGCGGGTCACAGTCATGCCGTTCTGCGCCATGAAGGCGTAGGGATCGGTGACGGCAGGAACCTTGCCCAGGCTCTGGAGGTAGGCGAGGGATTCGCCGCCGTCGAGGCCGACGCGGGAGAGGGCCTTGCCGTACTTCTCGGTGAGGGTCGCGCACTCTTCGATGATCTTCTGGTCTTCAGGCGTAAAGCTGGCCCAGACTTTGGGATTGACGCTCGTGATCAGAGGGTCGATGACATAGTGCCAGTCGCAGTGGTACTTGTGGTAGAGCCAGATCTTGACGCTGAGGTTGATGCCGTTGGTGGGGTTCTCCTGGCCGTCGACGATGCCCTGCTGGAAGCCGGTGACGGCTTCGGACCAGTTCATGTTGACCGGGTTGGCGCCGAGGGCGCGGAAGGTCTCGATGAAGATGGGGCTGCCGACGACGCGGATCTTCATGCCCTTGAGATCTTCAGGCTTGGTGACGGGACCCTTGCCGGTGGTCAGTTCGCGGAAGCCGTTCTCGGCCCAGCCGATGACGTGGACGCCCTTCTTTTCGATGGCTTCGCGCATCATCTGGCCCGACTTGCCGGCGAGCATGGCGTCCATGGCCTTGTAGGGATGGGGCTGCGCGCCAATGAAGAAGGGCATGCAGGGGAGGTTGAGCTCTTTCACCTGGGGCGACCAGTTGATGGTGGAGCCCAGGGCGAAGTCGATGGCGCCCTGGCGGAGCAGGGGGAATTCGTTGGTCTGCTTGCCGGCGAAGAGCTGGCCTGCGGGGTAGACCTTGATGTTGACGCGGCCGCCGGTGTGCTCGCGGACCTGGTCGGCGAAGTACATGGCGGTCAGGGCCCAGCCGGAGGTGGGGCCGGGAACGACGCTGAGCTTGTATTCCTGCTTATAGTCTGCGGCCATGGCAGGCGTCGCGAGCAGAAGCGCGCAGACGAGGGCGCAGGCGATCCTGCCGAAGGCATGGAAGAGCTGCATGCTGCTTTCCTCTTGTAAGGGGTGGGTGAAAGGCGGCGGAGGGCTGCTTGCCTGGCGCCGCGGGGGCCTGAAAAACGAAGGGATGCATTTTCCGGCCTCGCTCGGGGATTGTCAATGAGCGGCGCGGAGCACGCGGCGCTTTTCCAAGCCGTGGCTGCTGGGGGCGGTCCGCTGGGGACCTTCTCGCCCGTGGGCTTCGCCCGGTTCGTTCGGGATTATATAAGATCTTTCGCGCTTTCCCAAAAGCTCTAAATCTGGTAGAGTCTCTTTTCCCAAAAATAACTCAAGCCAGAAAGGGAGCGACCCATGAATAAATGGTAAAATGTCCACGACGACGGGATGTTCGACCTTAGAGAGGTCACCAAGCTGAACTCTGTGGAGCTGGAAGCACCTATTAAAGATGGTCCTGCATGCCGTTGAGGATGTCTTGAACGCGCCCATCGACGCAGAGGCCGACGAGCAGTGCGGGGCAGGCCACTACGACCGGCAGTTTACGACGAAATCCGGTCCAGTCACCATACTCATGCCCAAGCTTAAGGACCTCCGGGTCTCAACGGCTGTGTTCGAACGGTGGCAGCGCCGTGAGACATCCCCTGGAGGAAGCCTTCGTCGAGCTGTTCCTGGCCGAGGTTTCGACAAGACGCGTAAGCGATAGCACCGAAGCGCTCATGGGCGAGAGCGGCAACGCTTCGACTGTCAGCCGTCTGAACGTCCGCCTCTTCGGCGGCTACGTCAAAGCCCGCCTCTTCGGCCGTGGCGCAGGCCACTGATTCCGCACCTCGGCCGTGCAGGGCGCGCACGATGCCAAGGCCCTGCACCAGGGAGGACGCAGGAGCAAAGGCCGTGGTGGCCGGCCCGGCTACGTGCCGAGCAGAGAGAGCGTCAGGTCGTCCTCGGCGCCGGCGTAGAAGGCGTCGAGGACGGCCGTGAACACAGAATCCTCCGGCGAGGCGCGGTGGAAGAGCGTCATGGAGGAGCGCATCTTCATGGCGTCGATGAAGCCGAGCACGGCCTCGGGATCGGTCTGGCCCGAGGAGAGCAGGGCCTGAGCGGCCTCGTGCAGACGAGGGCCAAGCACGGGGTGGGCCAGATAGGCCCTGGCCTCGTCGAGGTCCGAGATGGCGTACTCGACGGCCATAGGGCTCGAGCCGAGGCCCGCAATCTGGGGAAAGACGAACCAGATCCAGTGGGAGAGCTTGCGACCCTGGCGGAGTTCCGCTAGCGCCTGGCTATAGAGGCCTGTGTCCTGAGCGTCGGTGAAGCGCTTGAGGCGGTAGGGATCGGGCATGGCGTGCTTCCTGGGGCTAAACGGGGGCCACAGAAGCGCCCTAGACTATCTTGGCCCGGATCTGCTCGGCCATGGCGTTCATGGCCTCCATGCTCTCGTACTTGGTCTGGGCCCAGAATTTGAGGCCGTCGCCGTCGAAGCGGGGGATGATGTGCCAGTGGACGTGCTCCACTTCCTGGCCGGCCGCGCGGCCGTTGTTCTGGATGACGTTGAAGCCGTCTGCGCCCGTGGCCTCCATCACGGCCCGGCCCACCTTCTGCATGGCGAGGACCAGATCGCAGCCAAGTTCGGGGGAAAGGCGGAGGAGATCCTTGGCGTGCTTCTTGGGGATGATGAGCGTGTGGCCCTTGTGGACGGGATTGAGGTCCAGGAAGGCGTAGACGGTGTCGCTTTCGTAGATTTTGGACGAAGGGATCTTGCCTTCGGCTATCATGCAGAAAATGCAGTCTGCCATGGTGCGTTCCTCATGGGGTTGTCGTGGAAGATGGAAAGGGAGCGTCTAGGAGCGGCGGGCGCCCTTGCCGGTCTGGCCCACCTCGTGGTGGGTGCGGCTGGCGCGGGCCATGGAGGAGGGCTTTGGCGAAGCGACCTTGGCGGTCTTGCTGGCGGCAATTTCCGCAGCTGTCCTGCCCCGCTCGCCCTCGGGCTCCTTGCCTCCCTGGCGCACGATGCGCAGCAGCTGAACGGCCTTGCCGGCATCGAGCGCGTGCTCCCTGACCATGCTGGTTCTGGCTGCGTCGCTCATCTTGGCGAGGGCCGAGGGCTCGTAGACGGCGATGCGGGAGTTTTCGTTGAAGGTGGGACCGTAGTTCACGCCGACGAGCGGCCACATCCAGCGCTTGCGCTCCTCGCTGTAGCGGAAGACGAACATCCTGACGCCCCACTGCTCCCTGTCGGAGAGCAGGACGGCGCGCCTCAGGCCCTCGGGCAGGGTAAACTCGAGGAGCATGTCCGCCTGGGGCAGAGACATGACGTTGCCGTCTACGTCGAAGAGGGAGGGGTGCTGGGTCTCCCTGGACTGGCCTGGCTGCCTTGGCTCGCTGGCCTCGCTTGGCTGTACGCTTTCGGTTGCCGGCACGTCCTGCACGTCCTCTTCGGGCTTGGCTGCGGCTTTGGCCTGGGGCGTCGCAGGCTCGGGCTCGGGCAGGGCGTCGAAATGGTAGACTGTGGCCGCGAGCAGCCTTGCCCGCAGCTGGTCCAGGGACTTCCATGTGAAGGCAAGGCCCCTGCGCTTGAGGGGCATGATGTCCAGAAAGAGGGTCTTGATGATTTCGCCGCGCCACATGGCTGATGCACCTGCCTTGGATTTGCTTGGGGGAAGAGCGCTGGCCTGGGACTGGCCGGAAAGGTTCAGCGCTAGAAGTCGAAGGTGAAGAAGGACGGGAACTTCTCGCTGCGGAACTCCTTCAGGAAGGCCTTGCCCTTGGCCAGGTCGCCCGCGATGGTGACGATGATGTACTGGCCGTTCTGCAGCGCCATGAAGGCGGTGGAGTCCACGCCCTCGAAGTTC
>JAEEPQ010000197.1 GCA_016284885.1 Desulfovibrio sp. | reverse complement strand
CTCGAAGGGAACTTGCGGGCTCCAGCGTGCGGAAAGCTGCGGAAACAGGCATTCTTCCGGATCGCGTCCGATGCTTTCAAGGAATTCGCCGGCGTTGACCCAGAGCACGGCGCGGCGTTCCGTCGGGCCGCTGTACACGATGGTTCTCGACTCAACCCGGCCGAACGCTTCCGCAACCTGAGCTATGGCGCGGGGATTCTTCATGTGCTTTTCCGGTCCCCCGCGCGAAGATGCCGTGTGCTTTACCTCGAAGAGCGACACGCGTGGATTTCCAGGATCCCGTTCGTCGACGACGGCGCAGTCGAACTCGGCCGTTTCTCCAGGATCGGCGTCCCATGCCAGCTTGAAGATGCGGCAGTCCTTCGGCAGAACGTCCTGCAAATCCGCGAAAACGATGTCTTCGAGCATCTGCCCCTGCACGGTCGCCTCCGCCTTCTTCAGAAAATCCTCTTTCGATACGGGCGCCTGATTGATTTTCAGGACCTCCCAGACAACGCCGCAGGCAAGGTTCATCTGGCCGGCGCGGATGCCGGGCTGGGTCTGCAGCGTCCTGACGGACTCTTCGTAGAGAAGCTGGTCGCGGCGTTTTTCCGGCACGGTGGAGGGCATCACCCGTACGTCTGCATTTCTGAAGACATCGATTCTAGACAAATACCTCAGGATAAGGGAAACTTCTTTTTTTGTAATTTGCAGTATTTCTTCTTGATTGTTTGAAATGCAAAGTCGCACATTGATTTGCTTTTTAAGACTCTCGCCATTATTTTTAAAGTATTTTTTTACTCCATCATTCAGTTCTCTTGTAGCATTGCGTGCGACATAGTAGTCTCCAAGAACATACGGCACATACAGCTCATTGAGAGCGAGCCTATGGTTTTGATCCTGCACAATACGGGCAATCGCTTCAGTAAGCCGGCCGCTTTCCCACAGCATGCGCAGAGGGCCAAAATCTCTTCCGGCGGCATGCCTGGCGAGGGAGTTCTGGATATTGAGGGCAATGGACGAGTGGATGTACCAGGCGATGGATGACGGATCGCGGAAGGAGTTTCTCGCTTCAGCAATAAGCGCTGTTTCTGTTGGCACGCCGTCGAAGTCCAGAATGCCCCCGTAGCGGATGTAGTCCTTCACATCAAGATGGACGCCGCTTCCTTTCAGCAGGCGCTTCCATTCATGGAATGGAATACGCGTCGTTCGGATTTCATTGTATCTGCCTTCAAGAAGCTCCCGTTCGGCAATCCACATGGAGAGGGAATCAGTGCCCAGCAGCACGACGTGGCAGCCTCTTGCCGCCGGACCATCGGCCATCATTTTCGACCATGCGGGAAACTCAAGCAGCGCTGTGCATTCATCAATGAAGAATGTTCGGATTTTTTTGTCAAAGTAGAGTTCTTCGACAAGATCGTAGACGGGCCTGTGCGGAATGACGAGATCTTGCGATGCCTTCAGAAAAACAGTGCTCTCGAGCTTGCTGTCCGGCAGTTCCGCTATCGCCTGCTTTGCCATCACGGTTTTGCCCGTGCGTCTGAGGCCGTTGAGCAGCATCAGCTTTCCAGCGGGCCGTCCAAGATAGCGCTTCAGGCTGGCAAAGCAGTCTCTGCGGGGCAGGCGTGCGGCTTCCTCGACGTCGGCGAGGAGTCTGTCGCCGTAGAGCATTTCAATTCCGTCTGGCAACTCGATATCCATGTTGAGGCTCCTTGTGCCATTCCCGGCTTTCTGCATTATGCTTGCCGTAAATTCCTAGATAACTCTTTGAAATCACGCGATCAACAAAGATGTAACCCCTTATTTCCGCTGAGCTTGCGAGCTTCGTGATTGCATGGTCGTAGGCGGAAGATGGCGCTTCCATGGTGTTCTATATTGCCGCAGATTCAGGGGAAGTCAAGAAATGAAGGGGCGTCGCGTCTCTGGCCACCTTCTAGGGCCTGCCTCCGAGCTTTCCTAGCGCATCCTCAGCCAGAAGCAGGCTGCGGGGAGGGCGAAGGCCACCAGGGCCGCCAGCCACTGTCCAAGGGGGGAGGCAAGCTCAGGCCGTCGCCGGCACGCCAGCCGCAGGGCGAGGCCGAAGGCCATGCCGCAGGCAAGGCCTGCCATGTGGGCGATGTAGTCGGTGTTCTCGCCCTCGGAACCGAGCATGGCGAGCAGGGCTCCGCCGGCGGCCAGCGGAGGCACCGCCATGGCCCTGTCCACGAGGCTCGTCCAGCCCGAGAGGGCGCCGATGCCGGCGAAGAGGGCCGTGGAGAAGCCGATGGACGTGACGGGGAGGGCTCTGGCGTAGGCGTCTGCAAGGTTGCCGGCAGCGCCTCCTGCCAGCGTCAGGAGCATGGCCCAGCCGGGGCCGCAGGCTCGTCCGAGCAGCCAGAGGAAGAGGCAGGAGAAGGCGAGGTTGCCTGCCAGGTGCTGGATGTCGGCGTGCAGGAAGAGGGCGGTGCAGGCCCGAGGCCATTCGTGGAAGAGCGTCACCCGGACCGTGTCGAGCCCGAAGCCGGCCGTCCAGGCCGAGGGCTGGCCGGGGAAGGCGTCGAGCAGGGGGTGCAGGAAGGGAAGGGCTTCCGGGCGCCAGCCCCAGCGCGCAAGGTGCAGGAGAAAGACCGGCAGGAGGACGAGCAGGGCCCAGGCGGCATAGGGATGGGCTTGAGGGGGCCTCGCCATGCGCAGCCGTGCCCGTTCGGGTTCGGCGGCAAAGTCCTCGAGCTCGGCGCGGGCGAGCTTTTCCACGAGGCAGGGCACGTAGAGCACGGGGTTTCGGCGCGGCCCCTCCAGCCAGCGCGGGAGTCCCAGCGCGTCCAGCACCAGAGGCCAGTAGAGGCGGTCTCCCCCCTTGAGCCCGCCGGCCCGGGAGACCGGCACCCAGTAGCGGCCAAGCGGTCTTGGCAGGGCCTGCATGCGCCAGGGCAGCTTCCCCTTGCGGGGAGCCTGGCTTTTCTGGGGCCTGTCCTGTCCCTGCGGGCGGGCCTGCGGCGCGTCAGGCTTCTGCTCAGCCGGCATGCGATCCGCCGCCATGGCCTTGGCAGGCTGCCGGCGTGCGCCGTAGCCGGCAAGGCTTGGCCTGCCCTTTCTCAGCCGGGCGTAGGGGCCGAGGCGCGGGCCATGCAGGAAAGATGCCTGATCATCCCTGCCTGCCGGCTGTTCCGGCTCAGGTTCTGCCTGCCGGCAGCTTGCGGCAGAGGAGGCTTCCTCCTGGACTGGAGTGCCGTCCGGCGCTGGGGGCGAGGTGTCGCGCTTCATGCTCAAGACCTCTACAGGCAAAGCCCCTGCCGTGCCAAGGCGGCAGGGCAAAAAAAAAGCGCCCTCGGGAAAGGGCGCTTTTCCTGCAGGGCAGAAGAAAGCTAGCCTTGAACCTTGCGGGCGACCGGCTTCACGACCAGGCCGGAGCGCAGGCAGCGGGTGCACACGCAGACGGTTGCGACTTCGCCGTTGGGGAACTGGTGGCGCACCTTCTGAAGGTTGGGGACGAAGCGGCGCTTGGTCCGGATGTGGGAGTGGCTGACCAGGCAGCCGGACTGCGGCTTCTTTCCGCAGAATGCACACACTTTGCTCATGGTATTCCTCCGTATATGGCTCGGCAAATTTGATTTTGAGGGGATGCGGCCTGAAAGCAGCAGCGGCTCCGAGGCCGGCCAGAACAGCGCGGCCGGCGCGCAGGGCGGAACCGCACAGGCGGCAGCTCGTTTCTATAGGGGAAGGCGCAGGAAAAGGCAAGGGGGTGAGCGGCGTGATTTCTAGAAAATCTTGAAGAATTTTGCCTGTAGGACCAGGGCTTCGAGCCCAGCTTGAAGCAAGGCCTTTGGCCGGCGTCCTTGACGCAGAGCCTCGGCGCGGCCTGCTGCCAAGTCTGCTGCCAGGCTTGCTGTCTGGCCTGCCTTGCCGCGGCAGGACCAGATCGGCCTTGCGCCGGAGCAGGTCCTGCGCCTGCATGAGGCGGAAAGCGTGGCAGGAGCTGTTTGACGGCGCGGAGAGGCTGTGGAAAAATCGGCCCCGCCAGCCGGCGCCGGCCGGCATTTTTCCCTCTCCTGCACGCAAGCACGAAGGAAGACGAACGCATGAAAGCCCCTGACTTTCCCTCTCCCTCCATCTGGCACGCCCACCGCGTCTCCTACGGCGAGACCGACACCATGGGCTACCTCTACTACGGCGAGTACCTGCACGTCTTCGAGCGCGCCAGGAGCGCCTACTTCCGCACCATCGGCATGAGCTACAACGAGGTGGAGGCCAAGGGCTTCCTCCTGCCCGTCCGCGAGGCCTCCCTGCGCTACCGCAGGCCCTCCCGCTACGACGATCTGCTCTACACGCGCTGCGCCGTTTCCGAGCTCTCCAGAGCCTCGCTCACCTTCGTCTACGGCATCTACGCCGAGGACAGGGAGGAGCTGCGCGTCACCGGCTTCACCCAGCACGCCCTGACCGACCGCGGGGGCCGGCCCGTGCGCATGCCGGACTGGCTGAAGGACTGCGTCGCCCGGGTTCCCGACGGCGAAGTCGTGCTGGTGTAGGGAC
>JAEEPQ010000196.1 GCA_016284885.1 Desulfovibrio sp. | reverse complement strand
GCTGTGCGGCTGCTGATAGCCGCCGTGGCCGCCGTAGGGGGCGCGGTCGTTGGGGCCCTGGTAGCGGTTCTGATAGGGCTGGCGATCGCCGTAGGGGCGGTCGCCCTGGCCCTGGTAGGGGCGGTCGCCCTTGCGCTCAAGGAAGACCACTCGCTGGCCGCGGATGTCGGTGACGAAGCGCTCCTGGCCCTGCTGGTCCTGGTACTTGCGGGTCTGGAGCTGGCCTTCCACGTAGACGAGGCTGCCTTTGCTCAGGTATTGGGAGCAGTTTTCCGCCTGGCGCTGGAAAACGGAAACGCGGTGCCATTCTGTGCGTTCGACGCGGTTGCCGTCGCGGTCGATGTAGGATTCGTCGGTTGCGATGGAGAGGGAGCAGACGGGAGTTCCATTCGTGGTGTAGCGGAGTTCGGGATCGCGGCCGAGACGGCCGATGAGCATGACTCTGTTCAGCATTGAGGGGTCCTTTCAACTGCCTTCGTACAGGCAGGAGACAATGGTGTGTGGTTGAGGTTGATGTTGCGGTAGTGCAGTCGTCTTTGTCGTGGAAGCTATAAGGGGTTCTAGACGCTGACGCCGCTAGGAGCGCTCCTGCCATTCGGTCTGCACGTGCATGATGACTTCCTTGATGGCCGGAAGCTCTTCCTGCGGGCAGACGCCGATGAGCGGAGCGTCCGCGTCGACGTTGTCGTTGGGGGTGAAGTAGGTGGCGTAGATGACGCCGTCGGGGCCCGAGTAGTAGAGGGGAAGCTCGCGCTTCATGCGGCTCATGATGAAGAGCTCCTGGCCATCGTGGACAACGACGCTGCCCGGGTCGTGGGAGCGCAGCTTGGCCGCCATTTCGGGCGTGAAGTAGTACTTGGCGCGCTCTGGTGCCTTGAAGAGGTAGAGCGCCTTGCGCAGGATTATGTTTTCCACTTCCTCGCGCGTCAAGTGGTGGCGCAGGGTCACGAGCGTGGTCGAGCACTCCACGAACTGCTTCTCGAGCTCGGTGTGCACGGCGCCGACTATGCCCTTTTCAGGGGCGTAGATGGGCTTGGGGTTGCGCTCGCGGGTCAGGGTGGCAAGGAGGGTTCCCGGCTTCTCCTTCCAGGTTCCCCTGGGGCCGTGGACCTTGTCGCCGGGCTTGATGCCGGCAAAGGCGATCTCGCCCGTGTGGGGCGCCTTCACCTCGATCTCGCGGTAGGGCGACTGCTTTATCTGCTCGAGCAGGTCGGATACGTTCAGCATCGGTTAAGCACCTTTGGCCGCGTGATGCCGCGGCTAGCGGTAGTAGAGGTTGCGGCCGCCAATGGTCTGCAGGGCCTGCTTGAGGTTGTTGCGGATCTGGCGGCGGTCCCAGATGCCCTGGATGTGGCCGCGGGTGAGCGCCCTGTAGCAGCGGTGGTACTTGGGCGGCACCTCCATGCCGGTGGTCGACTTGATGACGCCGGGGCCGGCGAAGCCGATGTTGGAGGATCGCACGCCGAACTGGTAGGGCGAGCAGCCGAGGAAGCTGGCCACGGGACCTGCGTAGGAGTTGGTGTCGTAGAGCACCATGTAGAGGCCGCCGTTCTCGATGTAGCGGCGCACGGCGATGGTGCAGCGGGGCATCTGGATGACGCCGTTGGTGCCCTCCTGGATGCGTATGCCGGCCGTGCCGTGCACGTAGGCGAGGAAGGGCTGGCGGTTGCGGGTGGCGCGCTCGGCCGCCTCCACGAACTTGTAGCCCTCGGCTGCGCCGAAGGACCCGCCGCGGAAGGTGCCCATGAGCATGGCGACCACGAGCTTGATGTTGTCGATGCGCGCCTCGAAGGTCATGCAGCCGCTCTTGGCGCCGGTCTTCTGCTGGGCCTTCTTGACGAGCTCCGAGAGGCCGGGGAAGTCGAGGGGGTTGCCCGCCTCGATCTCGCTGTTGAACTCGAGCACCGAGCCCTTGTCGAAGACGTTGTGCACGTACCACTCCGGCTCCATGGGGAAGTGGTAGCCGCAGTGCGAGCACACGCCCGCGAACTCCGCGAAGAGATCCGGCCCCCAGAGGTCGGGGCAGCCGTATTTGGCGGCATTGGGACAGGTGAGGGCGCGGTCCTCCTTGAAGCGGGGGGAGAGGTAGTTCCACTTGGCGTGGCGGTTGGCCTCGGACCAGTCGGAGAGGCTGGTGAGCCCGGCTATCTTGTCCTTGTCCTTGCCCCGGTCGGGGGCGGAGCCTGGCTTCAGCCGGCGCATGGGGGCCGCCAGCCAGCTCTTCACGGCGTCCCACTCGTTGGTGAACTCTTCGGCAAGGGCCTGCAGCTGGCGCTGGTGCTTGCGGTAGAAGTCGTACTTGAAGTGCATCCAGGGCGTGGAGAAGAAGTCGCCCACGCTGTGGAGCATCTTGGTGAGCAGGGGGCGGCGGTCCAGGGCGGCCTGGCGCGACATCTTGAGGTACTTGTGCTGGCGCTTGCGCACAAGGCGGGTCTTGTCGCCCTTGGAGAGGCTCCAGGACATGTGCATGTCGTCGAGGCTGACGCCGGGCTTGGTGCGGCGGGCCAGGGCGAAGGCCTTGAGGGGCGAGGCCTTGGCGGAGAGCACGGCCTCGTCGGTGGCGCGCAGTATCTCCTGCCGAAGCTTCTTGAAGAAGTCGAAGTGGCCGGGACGGGCGCCCAGCGGAGGCTCCTCGATGATGCGGTCGATGTAGCCGAAGTGGAGGTTGTCCTGGGCCGTGATCTTGAGGTTTTTGGCGCACTCCTCCACCAGCTCCTGGCTCGGGCGCTCGTCGCCCCTGCAGTGGCCCTGGATGGCGGCCGCCCCCTCGGGCGAGATGACCGAGTAGTAGCCGTTGGAGAGCATGAGGCGCCTGTCGGCAAGGGCTATGGCCTCGGCGCCGCCGGAACCGCCCTCGGAGATGACGCTGACGACGGGGACGCGCAGGCCCGCCATGCAGTAGATGTTGCGCGCTATCTGCTGGGCCGCGCCCGGGTAGTCTTCGATGGGGAAGGAGCCGGGCGTGAAGACGAAGGTGTGGACAGGGATGCCTTCGGTCTCGGCAACGCGCATGTACTGCCGGGCCTTGGCGTTGCCCCAGGGCTTGGCGGAGCCGCCGTTGCGGATCTCGGCGCCGTGGTCCTTTTCCTGGCCTATGACCATGACGGACTGGGCGTAGCGCTTCTTGCCCCTGCGGCGGTAGATGACGGCGCGGGCGATGAGCATGCTGGGATCGAGGCTGTGCTCGTCCTGGCCGCCCACCTCTGTGAAGTTGTCGTAGACGTTTTCCAGAATGTCGCGCAGGGAGATGCGCTGGGGGTGCCGGACGATGCGGACCTTGTCCATGGGGGTGACGGTGGCCGCGAGCTTCTCCTCCACGAACTTGAAGAGGCCTTCGACCGTGGCGAGCTCTTCGTAGGGATCGCCCAGCAGGTCGCGCTCGGCTCTCTGCGTGAAGTCGCGGAGCTTTTCGTCGAGCAGGCGCACGTCTTCCTGGTGCTTGCCGGCGAAGATGTCCTGTATGTAGGTGAGCCGGCTCTGCAGGCTCTGGATGCGCTTGAGTATCAGATTGTCCATAGGCTTGCCGCTTTCCCGGGAGGGCCTTCGAGGGGCGTCCCCGGGCTTGTTGAATGAGGCCGCTGGGGCGGGGGTGCGCTAGAACTTGAGGCTAGAACTTGAGTATGGTGGCCGTCCTGTCCCTGAGGAAGGAGACGTTGCTCTCCATGGGATGGCCCTGGGTGTCGTGGCCCTGCAGGACGAGCTCGCTGAGGAACTGGAGGCCCCGCTCCTTCAGCTCGTTGAGGTCCCGGCCCCAGACAATGGCCAGCGCCAGGTTGGGGTCGAACTCCGTGGGGATGACGTAGGCGGACTTGGGCACGTGGGTGTGCATCTCAAGCCAGTCGTGCTCCTGCCAGCGCAGGCGGTCGATGGTGCCGACCCAGGGGGTGAAGTTCTTCTCCGGGCTTTCGGCGATGAGGCGGTACTCCAGGGCAAAGCCGGCAAAGGCGATGTCTTCCTGGCTGTAGCCCAGAGGCTCGCCGAGGGCCGTGCGGATCTGCTCGCGGATGAGGTCCACGTCGGGATTGCCCTTGATGGAGGAGATGCGCGCGGAGATGCCGTTCTCCACCTGGATGCGGGTGTTCACTTCCATCAGGAAGGGATTGCCGTCGCGGGTGACTATCCACTCCCAGGTGCCCACGTTGTCGTAGCCGACCTTGCGGGCCATGGCGAGGGAGTAGTTCACGATGTCGCGCAGCACGCGCACCGAGTCGAAGGCGTACTCGTTGGTGGTGGAGTCGAAGCCCGGCGCCACCTCGAGGCGCTTCTGGCGCCCGGTGGACTGGATGGAGCAGTTGCGCGTGCCGAAGTGCACGGGGTTCGAGCCCGTGCGGTCGCCCACCACCTGGACCTCGAGGTGGTTGAAGTCCATGATGCGCTGCTCGATGAGCACGCCCTCGTCCTTGAACTGGCGGGCCGCGTAGTTGCGCACCCTGCGGTAGACGGAGCGGAACTGGTCGATGTCGTCCACCTCCTCGATGCCCATGCCTCC
>JAEEPQ010000195.1 GCA_016284885.1 Desulfovibrio sp. | reverse complement strand
AGAACAGGAACATGGACAAGGGCGGGCCGGGCTGTTTTTGGCAAATCAAAAATGATAGTTTAGATTTGCCAGAATTATGCCCGCTTGGCAAGTCTCTTGGGGCTGGCGCGCATGGCAGGCCAGGCTAGGTACAGGCCACGTGCAGGCTTGCCCAGAGCTTTGGCAAGGGGCTTGGCAAGGGCAAACGCTGGCTTTAGATTTGCCTTGGCAAGGGAAGCAGGAAAAGCAAGGGAAGCACGGGAAGGGGGCTGGACGCCAGGCCAGGCCTTCGTCCCTGCACCCGCATCCGGCTCCTCTGCGGCCGGAAAAGAAGGCCGCTGCCGGCGAAGCCGGCAGCGGCAGGAGCAGGATGCAGTCGATGTACATACCGCGGGCAATTGAGCAGAGCGTGCTTGAGGCGTCGGAGCACTTTCCCGTCGTTGCGGTGACAGGTCCCAGGCAGGTTGGCAAGACAACGATGCTGCGCCGGCTCTCGGCTGCCGTCAGAAGCTATGCCACGCTGGGCGACCCGGAAGTCCGCGAGCTGGCAAAGCGCGACCCGGGGCTCCTGCTCCAGCGCCTGGGGACGCCGTGCTTCATTGATGAAATCCAGCATGCACCCGAACTCCTGCCCGCTATCAAGATGCACGTCGATGCCTCCGGGGAGCGCGGCGCCTGCTGGCTGGCTGGCTCGCAGGACTTCCCCCGCATGAAGGGGCTGGAGGAGAGCCTGGCAGGGCGCATCGGCATCTTCAGGATGCTTGGCCTCTCTGGCAGCGAACGTGCCGGCATCCCCACCGAGCCCTTTACCGCGGAACGCGCAAGCCTCCAGCGGCGCGCAGCCGCACCCGCATCGGGCAGGGACCTCTTCGCCGCAATATGGCGCGGCTCCCTGCCGGAACTGCATGCCAATCCAGAGCTTCAGCCATCAACGCTGTTTGCTTCCTTTGTCGATGCCTATATCCGGCATGACGTCAGAAGCATCCTTGACGTCAAGGATGAAACTGTCTTTTACAGATTTCTCAAGGCCGCGGCCGAACGCGTCGCCACGCCGCTTGTCTATGAGGACATGGCAGGCGAGGTGGGCGTGAGTGCGCCCACCGTCAAGAAATGGGTTTCGCTGCTCTGCGTTACCGGCATTGCGCTCCTGCTCCATCCCTATGGGGAGCCCATGCTCAAGGGGACAGCCAAAGCGCCGGTGCTCTATTTTTTCGATACAGGCCTCGCCGCCTATCTGGCACAGGGGCCGACGCCTGAGACGCTGGAAGCGGGTGCCATGTCGCAGCAGATCTTCAGGAACTACGTTGTTGCCGAGATCTGCAAGAGCTGGATGCACAGCGGCAAAGTTCCGCCAGTATACTGCTATCGCGACAGATACGGCAGAAAAATTGACGTGCTTATCCATGTGAATGGAGAAATGCATCCTGTCGCTGTCCAAGCAAGCCCTTCCCCTGGCAAGGATGCGGTCAGAGATTTTAAGGTGCTCAATAAACTGTCCATATGGCGGCGTGGCCAAGGCGGTGTTGTCTGTCTGGCGCAAGAGTGCGCACCATTGGATGATCAGGATGCAATTATTCCTGCATGGTTGATATAGCAGGTGTTCTCAACGAAGAATTGCAAATTCAGGGAGGTGTCCTGCATGCAAGTCAAGCTTGTTTCGTGGAACGTCAACGGCATACGGGCCGTCTCGGCCAAGGAGGACTGGCGCTGGTTCGAGGGGCAGGACGCCCAGGTGGTGGCCCTGCAGGAGACCAAGTGCTCGCCCGACCAGCTCAAGCCCGAACTGGCCTCCCCGGCCGGCTGGGCGTCCTGGTGGGCCTCCAGCACGGTGAAGAAGGGCTACTCGGGCGTTGCCCTCTTCTCGAAGCTGACGCCCCTCAAGGTCGAGACGGAGCTGCCCGACCCCGCCTACCAGGGCGAAGGGCGCATCATTCACGCCGAGTACGAGCACTTCCACTTCGTCAACGGCTACTTTCCCAACGGCGGCGCCGAGATGCTGGACGCCAAGGGCAGGCACCAGGGCAAGTTCAAGCGCCTGGACTACAAGATGGGCTTCTTCGCCTGCTTCGAGAACTGGTGCGAGAGCCTGCGCAGGACCAAGCCCGTGGTCGTGTGCGGGGACTTCAACATCGCCCACCGGCCGATCGACCTGGCACGGCCCAGGCAGAACGAGCTCAACACCGGTTTCCTGCCCGAGGAGCGCGCCTTCCTCGACCGCTTCACAAGCCTCGGCTACGTCGACACCTTCCGCCTCGTGCACGGCGATGCGCCTGACCAGTACTCCTGGTGGTCCTACCGCATGAAGGCCAGGGAGAAGAACATAGGCTGGCGCATCGACTACTTCTTCGTCTCCGAGGAGCTCAAGGACAGGGTGGCCGATGCCTGGATAGAGCAGGATCAATATGGTTCGGACCACTGCCCCGTGGGCCTTGCCCTCGAACTGTAGCCGGCAGGGCTGGGTTGCGGAGGATTGGGCTGCGTAGGACTGGGCCGCGGAGGACTGGCTGCGGAAGGAAGCGGCTGCCGGAACGGCAAAGGCGCCGCCTCCCTGGACGAGAGCCAGGGAAACGGCGCCGTGAAGGCTTTCGTGAACGGGGCGGGCTATAGGGGCTTGGCGCCGGCCTTGGCCTGCGGCAGGGGCTGGCTGTCGCGGGCAAACCTGGCCGCGTCTTCTTCCAGCACGGCCTTGCCGACTATCTTCCAGTCCTTGTCCGCCTTGCGCAGGGCAATCCAGCTCGTCATGTTGGCGGGCGTGGTGACGCGGGCCACGGCTTCGGTTTCGCTTAAGCTCTTGACCTCGGCCTTGGCGAGGGATTCAGGCACCCAGGGGCAGTCGGGAGTCTGGGCCTTGGTGCACATGTTGACGAGCTCGCCGGAGGAGACCGTGCGGTTCAGGGTCTTCACCGTGCGGTTTTCGAGGTCCATGATCTGGTCAAGCAGCTCGTTGAGCTCGCTGCCGAGGCCCAGCATGCCGCCGATGCTGTCGAGCCGGTTCAGGAGCTTGTGGTCCTGCTTGAGGTTGACCATCTCGTGGGCGGCATAGCTTTTCATGTCGATCTGGGCCAGGAAGGCCTGGCTGTCCTTGGCCTGCAGCGCCTTGGAGGCCGCGTCCAGGGCCGACTTGGGGCCGGCGCCTTCGCAGGCCGAAAGGGCGAGGGCCAGGCAGAGCAGGCAGGCCAGGCTGAGAAGCTTCTTCATGAGGTTTCCTCCTTCAGTCGCGCGCGGGCTCTCGCCGTGCGCGGATGCAAGCAAAGCATTGTGCGTGGCATGTTGCGGGGCAGGGGGCTTTCCCCGCCGCAGGCGGGGCTATCCTTCGCTAGGGCCGCCAGGGCTGCTGGCGCTCTCCGGACTGCCGGGTGCGCTTGGACTGTCCAGTTCGTCTTCGGCCATCAGCAGCGCCCTGCCGTCCGTGGCTTCGGCGAGGGCTCTGGCAAAGGCTCCGGCATCGGAGCGGGCGACCTCGAGCGAGAGCGCGACCTTCTCGGCATAGGCTTCGGCAGGGGGGCTGACGGCAAACTGGGACGCCAGGCGCTTCACCCGGTCGAGCTGGGCGTAGTCGGCTTCGACGAGCAGGCGGACGGTCTCGACCTTCTCGACGCAGGGCAGGCTCTCCAGGCACTGCAGGACGCAGTCCTGGTAGGCCCGGACAAGGCCGCCCGTGCCGAGCTTGATCCCGCCGAACCAGCGCGTGGCCACGCAGGCCACGTCGCCTATGCCCGAATGCAGGAGCACCTGGAGCATGGGCCTGCCCGCGGTGCCGTGGGGCTCGCCGTCGTCGCTGCAGCCGATGCGGGCCGTAGAGCCCGGCGGTCCCGCCACGTAGGCCCAGCAGTTGTGCGTGGCGTCCGCGTGCTTGAGCGAGACGGCCTCGATGAAGGCCTTGGCTTCGGCAGGGGAGCCCGCGCGCGCCGCGTGCGTCAGAAAGCGGCTCCGCTTGACGAGGAGCGTCGTCTCGTGGCAGTCGGGCCAGACGGGGCTTGGGATGGGATAGCGGTCGTCCATGGCCCAAGCTTGTAAGCCGCGCCGAAGGGCGAGGCAAGGGAACAGCCTTCCTCCTCCATGGACCTCAGATTTTGTCCCTGCGCCGAAAACGCAAGCCCTTGACAAGAGTGCCTTTCTGCTTTAAATAGGAATTATTATGAATAGATGCCGGAACGCATCGGCATTCCGGCAACATCAACCCCCAAGGAGCCTCCTATGAGCAAGACCGTTGACAATCTCATGGCAGCCTTTGCCGGCGAGTCCCAGGCCAACCGCAAATACACCGCCTACGCCCAGCAGGCCGACAAGGAAGGCCTTGGCCAGGTGGCCAAGCTCTTCCGCGCGGCCGCCCACGCCGAGACCATCCATGCCCTGGCCCACTTCCGCCATGCCGGCAAGGTCGGCAAGACTGCGGAGAACCTCCAGGACGCCATCGGCGGCGAGACCCACGAATTCACGGAGATGTACCCCCAGATGATCAAGGACGCCGAGGCCGAAGGCAATGCCAAGATGGCCAAGTGGCTCGACCAGGTGAG
>JAEEPQ010000024.1 GCA_016284885.1 Desulfovibrio sp. | reverse complement strand
GCGGCAAGGAAGTCGTCGCCGTCATCACCAAGGGCAGCACGAAGCGCCTCGGCCTCGCCGAAGGCAAGGACGTCCTCGCCCTGATCAAGGCCAGCTTCGTCATCCTGCTCGACGACGCCAAGGACTACGTCTTCTCCACGCGCAACGTCTTCGCCGGCAAGGTCGCGAAGGTCGCGCGCGGCCAGGTCGCCGTCGAGGTGGTCGTCGACTGTGGCGGCCTCGAGATGACCTCTACCATAACCGTGCCCAGCGCCGACAGGCTCGCCCTCAAGGAGGGCGCTCCCGTGACCTGCGCCGTCAAGGCCTCCGCCGTTGTCCTTGCGGCCAGGAAGTAGCGGACCGGTCAGCCCGAAAAAGACGCTCAAGGCCCTGGGACGATGCGTTCCGGGGCCTTTTTGCATGCCGTATGCCTTCTCCAGGATGCTGTGCATCACCAGGCACGCTGGAGCTGTCTGTCAGCCGCTGCAGGACACCCAAGATCAGTTGCACGAATCCGCAAATCCACGCTCAGAGCACTTCTATAGGGCAAGCGCCCCCGACTCATTCCTGCAGGGGGGCGCACGCCATCCGTCTCGGCACGCCAGGAACCGGGCCGAGTCCGCCGAGCCCCTTCAGCCGGCTCCTAGAACTCCAGCACAAGGCCCGTGCGGAACTGTACGGCCCGCTCTCCCAGCAGCTCCTTGAGCATGCCGAAGGCGGCCTCGCCCGTGCAGTGTCCCGTGCACAGGGTCTCGATGCCCGTGTCCGCAAGGCGCGTGGCGAAGGCCCGCACCTGCTCCGGGGTCTTGTTGTAGAGATGGAAGCCGCCGACCAGAGCCAGCAGGGGCCTGCCAGGCAAGGCTTTCCTGACCTCGCGCACGATCACGTCCGCGCCGGCGTGCGAGCAGCTGTTGAAGGCAACAAGCCCCCGCGACGTCTCGAAGACGAGGCTCTGCTCGTGGGAGAAGTCGTCGGGGCGCGCGTCATCGCCGTCCCTGAGGTACATCTGCTCGGCCAAGCCGGCCTGTTCGAGGCCAGTCGTTGCGTGGGGCAGGACGTAGACACCCCCCTCCACCTGCGTCATGGCGGAGCACCGTCGCAGACGGCCTCCGGCTTTGGCCAGCACCCCCTTCGCAATGCCGATGTACTTCCACTGGCCGTCCTTGATCTTCCAGCAGCGCTCGCCGGCGCCGGCCGCCACCAGCAGATCCGCCCGACCGTTGAGGGCAAGGAAGGACATGAGGCCGTCGGCGTGGTCGTAGTGGGCATGGGAGAGCACGGCGTGGTCGACAAGCGCCAGATCGATGCCGAGGGCTCTGGCGTTGCGCAGGTATAGATCCGACTGGCCAGCGTCGAGCAGCCAGCGCAGGCCGTTGTGCTCAATGTAGAGGCTGAGCCCCCACTCGCCGGGAAGCTTCTCCGTTCCGATGTTGTCGACAAGCACAGTCATCTTCATCGCTGCTCTCCTCGTCGCCTCGACGCTATCTGGCGCTGTTGGCCGGCACCTTCTTAGAGCCCTGCAGGTCTGCCGCAGGCGCCGCCAGAAACTGCCGAACAGCAGCCCAAGTCACGGGAAAGTTGTCCAGAAAGCAGGCGTGCCAAGCCTTGGGCACGATGCACAGCCTGGAGCAGGGAAGCAGCTGGTGCGCCTCGAGCACGGTGCGGACAGGCGCATGGTCGTCCTCGTCGCCGGCCACGAGCAGCACCGGGCACGGCACTTTGGCGAACAGATCCTTTCCGGCAGACGCGCCGTGCCAGAAGGCCATGAAGCGGGTCAGGAAGTCCTGCAGCCGCTCCGGCTCCGGCATGAGTCGACGCATCTGGGCAACGTAGGCCCTGTCGGCCTGCTCCAGATCGGCGACCGCCATGCCGGCCGGAAAGAATCCCGGCTCCAGCGTGCCCGCGCCGATGGCAACGATGCGCTCCACGTCGCCGGGATGCCTAGCCGCCAGGCTCAGGGCGGCGTAGGCGCCGGCGCTGAAGCCGAGCACCGGGGCCGGCTCCTTGGCTTCGGCCTGCATCACGGCATGCATGTCAGCGGCCATCTGCTCGAAGGAAAAGGGCTCCTTCCCCAGCTCAGAGCGGCCGTGTCCGCGACTCGACACCACAACGACGCGCCAGGCGTCCCGCAGTTCGTCGATGATCGCGCCGAGCTCGTAGGACGAGCCCACGCCCCCGCCGTGGAGGACAAAAACCGGACGACCCTCGCCGTAGACCTCGTAGTAGATCCCGGCGTCGCCTGCTTGGACCCGGCGGGCCGCAAGCGCATTGTCGCCGTATGGAGTCCGGCTCCCCTGGACGCCCTCCGGCTGCATGAACCAGCGCAGAGGCTCCCCGGCCAAGGAGCAGGCCGGCAGGGCAAAGAAGGCAAACAGACAGACGGAAAACAGGACGTGCAACAGTTTCATGGCATGTTTCCTTTCTTTTTCAGGCAGAAGCGACATGCATGGTCCGGCCTGCATTGCGGAGGCGATCTCAGCGCGACGGCATCCCGGCGGAACTGCTTTAGCCTTGCTGGATGCCGGCACCGCCGAGGGGGCGCCGCAATTGGCGACCGGGGTCGGGCTTCTTCTGCCATTCTGCCACAGGGGACGTCGCTTGTCGCGCATGAATGCCAAACTTGCGCCATGACCCGCATCGCCCTATCACCAGAAGGCCGGCTGGCCTCCCGGAAAAGGAGACGAGCATGACCGCAGACGAACTGGCGCGGCACTTCCGCATGCAGCCCCATCCCGAGGGCGGCTTCTACGTCGAGACCTACCGGAGTCAAAGGCGCATTCCCACCGACGCCCTGCCCGCAGGCTGGGGGGAGCACAGCTGGTCCACGGGCATACTCTTCCTGCTCAGGCAGGGAGAATGCTCCCATCTGCACCGCATACGCCAGGACGAAATGTGGCACTTCTATCTGGGCGGGGCCCTGCGCCTTGCCGTCATCGTGCCCGACGTCTCAGCCTCCGAGCCCCTGCTCGGCCAGGACGTGCTTGCCGGCCATACGGTGCAATGCACCGTGCCGGCGGGCTCCTGGTTCGGCGCCAGCCCCTGGAGGGAACGGCCTTTGCCCTAGTCGGCTGCACGGTGACGCCAGGCTTCGAATTCGCCGACTTCGTGCTCGGCACGCGCAACGGGCTCCTGTCCCGCGTCCCCAGCACAAGGCTCTCGTTGAAGCGTTCACGACGGCATAGCCAGCCGCAGGCCTCCGCACCTTCCCTCCGGGCGCAGAGGCACAGTCACGGCAAGCCTACCATGCTACTGCCACAGTCAGGTGCATCCCCCGCGCGTTCTGCCTGCCAAGCAACAGCATCTTCTGGTGCAGGACGCCAAGTCGCGCCATGCTGACGGGCTCGGCCAGATGGCCCTACATGCTGGTATCCAGGGCGCGCTTCTTGACCCTGTCGAAGGCGTTGGACGTCATGGCCACGACGGGCACGGACGCCTTGGTCGGATAGTCGAGGGCGCGCATGGCTTGTGTTGCTTCGAAGCCGTTCATGACGACCAGCTGGATGTCCATGAGCACGAGCTCGCAGCATCCCTGCTTCGCCTCTCCGTTCAGCCGGAATCCTCGACCAAGCATACAGTCTGTGTAGAGACAAAAAAATTCGTAATTTTAGTATACTTTCTTATATTTGAATATCTTGATACTCGTATATCTTGATAAATTGATATTATCGGAAGCGACGTCATGCCTGCCTCCTGTAGTCGCCTGTCCAAATGCAGGCCAGCGTGGCTCTGAAGCTGGGAGAAGAGCGGCTGATGGCAGACGATGCGTCAGTCCACGCCCATGTCGCGATGTTCCAAAGACCGCTGTCAGAACGCAGGCCACGCCCGCAGGCAGGTCCGGAAGATCTGCCCCAAGTCGACATGCCCCTTGGCAGGGGCCGGCTTGAAGCCGCCAGACTGGATGCGCTCCCAAGTCATGCCGATGAAATCCTGGACAGCTGACGCAGGCGCAAAGGTTCCCGCCTCCGCGCCTGCCATCTTGGCCTGCACCAGTTCATCCACGCTGGCCTTGAGGCTGGCGTCCACCTCAGCCTGGGCCAAGAGTTCCGGCAGGGTCATGGGAGGCACTTCCTCATGGCGCTCGAGCCAGCACAGGACGAGGAGCGACCGGAGAATGTACATCCAGCGCTTGACTGTGCGCGCCCGCGGGTCGGGATCCTTCTGCAACATGCCGGCCACAAGGCTGCGGTAGTGGTGCCAGCCAGCGATGGGCGCAAAGACCGTGGACGCGTGCTTTCTGAGCAGCTCCAGCAGAGGGCCCTGCCTGCGATAGACAAGGGGCGAGCCAAGCCATTCGTGGATGGCGGCATTGGAGCCGCCGTAGAGCCTGAGCGCCTTCCTGAGATCCCAGCCGCTGATGTCGAAGACCCCGCCGTCGCCCTTCTCGATGCCGGCATCGATGACGTCCTCCTTCTCGGCAACGTCGAGGTACCAGTCGGGCTCGTGCATGTAGACGATGCGCACGTCCCAGTCGGAGTCCTTCGACGGGCATCCCCAAGCCCGGCTACCGGACTCGCAGGCATAGAGGATGCGAACATGGCGCTCCCGCTCGACGGCATCGAGACGGTCCTGGATCTGCCGGAGCAGCCCCGCAGGCAGGTCGTCCAGCCCCGCCTGGCCAGCCGCGTTCGGCGATGCGCCCAGCACCGCTTCCGCCGGCCCGCCATACGCCTTTCCGTCCTCCTGCAGGCCGTAGGCCTTGAGCACCAGCGCCGGCGCCCGCGCGGGGTCGTACTCTCGACCAAAGGGGCTCTCGTCCTGCAACTTTTCCGCCACGACGAGACGTTTGCGGATCAAGGCGTCGATGGCAGGCTTGGACAGCCTGCCCTGGCGAATGCTCCGCAGCTCCTCAGCGCAGGCAAGGGGAAAGACGATCCGGCCCGTGGTCAAGATCTCCTGCATCTCGGAAACCACGCGCACGGAATGGCTCAGCGCCTTGTAGTCGAGGCCGCCGCTGTCCTCGGCCCTCCTAGCCCGTTCGCCGTAGCCTGCGATTTCGCGGTCAAGGCGCTGGCTGAACTCCTTGAGCGGCATGGACTCCAAGTGGATCTTGCCGTTGAGGACAAGGGCCGGAATTCCGTCGGCGCTCGTACCGGCATGGCAGTACTCGGCATGCCCGCAGTCCTGAAGCATTCCAAGGAACACGTCCTGCAGCCGGAAGCCGGAGTCCAGGTCCGAATGCCGTTCGTCCAGCCACTGCCTCACGCGCTTCAGAACGCCCAGGCGCTCGCCCTTGAGGCAGTAGCGCTCGGCCTGGCCCAGGCAGTAGCCCACGTAGCTGCGACCACCGGCAAGGTTGAGCACCTTGAGGGGCTCGGCGAAGATCTCGTCCATGAAGGCGCTCTTGTAGAGGACGCAGCCGCTATGCGACGACGAATAGAGCAGGTCCATGGCGCCGGTGTCCCCGCTGGCAAGCAGCTTCAGGAGCCAGTACTGCAGCGACCAGAGGTCGATGTCCACGTCGCCGGCGCTGTTGCGCGAGACGGCATCGCCCGTCGAGAAGCGGAGGCTCGTCTGCGCCCTGCCCAGGGCGAGGCTCTGTGGCGAGGGCAGGAAGACGCCTTTGCAGTCGAGGTCGGACTTGCCCGGGATGGCCGTGCCATAGAGGGTCGAGCCGAAGCAGGCAAGGTAGAGAAGCCGGCAGGCGTGCTCCCGGCACATGGCATGCGCCTTGGCGCAGACTTCGTCTTTCTTCATGGTGCACCTCGAACAGGAAAGGCGTTGGAGCCTGTCTGCCAGCTGGCGGGGTCTCTCCGCCACATGCCTGGCACGGCGATCTTCCGCCGCTCTCCCCAAAATTGCCCTTCCCGTCTGCGCCGTTCCCGCCACGTCTTTTCTGCACAACGTGCCGGCAAGCGCCATCCAGACGGTTGGAGGCCCCAGCTTCTGCCGCATGCGCCATGTCTGGGCCATGCCGGCCGTTCAAGCCTGGGCACTTCTTCGGGATGGAAAGAGGATTGGAAAGAAAGCCAAATGCTGAAAAAATGGCACCCACCCAAGCTAGGTAAGTGCCTGAAATTTGGTGGTACGCCCAGAGGGAGTCGAACCCCCGACCAAGAGCTTAGAAGGCTACGTAGATTTACTTTTACTAGAAAACAATACATAAGGATCCCAAGCGGTTTTGACGAGATTCTTCTGCGATTTCAGGGTGTAAGATTAAAAAATTGATTTCTTACACTAGATGTAACGACGATAGATTACCCTGCGAGATTACCTACCTATGTGGGATAAACGTGGGATAAACGTGGGATACGTAGAAGATAGTCTAGATCAAAATAATGATAGCATCCTATCAAAGGCTTGGAGATCTAAACATGGCAGTACAATGGTTTAAAACAAATTATTTAGGCGTAAGATATCGTCAACATCATACTAGAAAAGTTGGAAAATACTTCGATAGATGCTTCTCTATCAGATATAGGGTTCAAGGAAAATTGCGGGAAGAAGTTGCTGGCTGGACAAGTGAAGGGATGACTGCCCACAAGGCGTATCTGATGCTCCTAGAAAAGCGAGAACAGGTCGGAAAAGGCGAGCCTTCAGATACACCACCAGAAAAGGCCACTTCTGAAGAAGCACACGCACCACAGGACGTCAACCTGAGCGAAGCCAACGAGAATCACCCCATAACGATCGACGACTATTTCACGAATACATACGTGCCTAACTGCTTGAATACAAAAACTCAAGGCACTATGTTGCCGATAAATGTACATATAAAAACTGGATTAAAGATTCAATAGGAAACATTTACTTAAACAATCTAAAAGCTAAAGATATAGAAAAAATAATTCTTGTAGCTAATAAGAAGAATAAATCTCCTCAAACTATAAGACATATAATCGCGATTATTTCTCAAATATGGAATATGGCTTTCGCCCATGATCTTGTGAATGGCATAAATCCATGCTATAAAATCAAGAAGCCATATAAAGATTCACGACGCGTAAGATTTTTAACTCCAGAGGAAGCGACAAATCTCCTTGAAAAAATAAAAGATAAAAGTTTGGAGCTTTATCATGAATCCATTTTATCTTTGTTTGCAGGTCTAAGAGCCGGGGAAATACACAATCTTCATTGGTCAGACATCAATTTTGACAATAAATCTATATATATCAGAGATCCCAAGAATAAGCATTCACGCCATGCCTATTTTACGCCTGAGATAGAATCGATTTTATTATCAAAGAAAGATGAATCTCAAAAGAAAATTGATAATTTAGTATTCCCATCTCGTTCTGGGAAAATGAGAACTCAAATATCTGCTTCATTTAAACGCATAGTTGAAGAAATTGGTTTGAATGAAGGCATCAGTGATCCTCGACAAAAGGTTGTATTTCATACTTTAAGACATACATTCGCTTCATGGCTAGTTCAGAAAGGAACTCCACTTTATACCGTAGCTGAACTGATGGGACATAAATCATTGACAATGACGTCAAGATACGCACATTTAGCACAAGAAAATATGAGGAATGCTGTAAACAAGATATCAGGAATGCTTGACAATTTATAGATCTTAATCAATAATCTCTAACGCCAGTTGGAAGCCGTATGGCTTCCAACTGGCTTAATATTTTTATTAATTTAAATTATCTTTTAATATTTTGAACAGAATATCGCTGATATCACTCAATAAACTAATCTTTTTAGAACATTCATTTCCTAATACATCATTAATCAAACTACACATTATTCCAACACCAAATAATTTAACATCTATTCCTTTTAATATCTTAACAGCATCCTTGACTGAAATCATATCGTCTGGAGCGCCATCAGTTATAATAATACACAACTTATGTTTTTGTTTTATTAACACAACTCTTTGAATATAATAAATAAGCGATTGTCATAATGGAGTTGTTCCAATTGCTTCTAGTTTCATCCATCTGTTTCGAGTAAATCGAACAGGCATTACAGTTGCTTCATAGCTACATGGAAATGCGTCTATGTCAACATGAATTCCAGGAATATCCAAAAGAGCATGTGCCACTGCATAGCAGGCATTCAACGCTAGTTTGATGGCTGATCCAGCCATGCTTGAGGAGCAGTCCAGAAGAAGCTCCACGTGAACGTCATACCCTTCAGCCTTGTCCTCCCTGCTGAAAACCTTGGAGCCGCCAACGGCAATCCTCGACAGATGACGGCCTGACAGCTTCCTTCCAGAGCTTCCCACCTTGACCCGCCTAGCAACTCTGGACATCAGAAGCGCCTGCAGCCTCCTTCTGAGCTTTGCAGACTCGGCCAGAGCATCCTTGCGTTCATCGGCGGTCATGTACTCTTCCCTGGAACCAAACACGGATCCGTCTATGACCTTGGCTGGAACCAGACGTGACTGGGTTCCCTTCTCTGCCTGACGGGCCATGGCACCGAGGGCATCCTGCATGAGCTCTCCCAGATTTTGAAGCTGGCGAACGTTCCCGTCAAAAGCTTGCCCGCCTCCTTCCTGAGGCTCCGCTTCACCGCCACATCCGCGACCGCTTCCGGCTTCAGCTTCTCCCACCGCCTCGTCTTGGGAGCTTCCTGCTCCCTGCTGAAGGTCACTATTGTCTCCAGAGCCATCCAGGGAGCATTTGAGCCCTTCAGCCCCTGTAGCCATACGCCCCTGGGCATTGCAGAGGGTTGCTTTTCAACGCCAAGACAAGAGGGACATGCCCGCCACATGCCCCTGGAGTATGTTACGCCCTAACGACCGCGACACCGTGCCCACTTTTCATGGAAACGGCACGGCATCCAGAAAGCAGTTGAAAGCGCATCTATGCAGACAAGCTGTTACCTTTGGTCTTGGGCGTAACCACTGCTAGACATCTTCCTCGCTCTGATCAATGATACGATCGGAATGGAGCTTCCACACGAAAGCATCGACAAGAAGCTCTCCTGCCCCCTTGTATCCATTCTTTTCTGACCGTCAAGAAACCTCTGCAACCCGTCAAAACAGGGTTGCAGAGGGTCAATCAAACAAATGCATTGCCTTATAATCTAATCAAAGTTTAGACGATAACATTCCATAATATCTATAGTTATTTAAATATGTTTTATTATACTTGAGGACAAAATGATACAAGAGCTATTTATTTTTAATTATGTCGAAGATAATTATTTCATGAATAATTGTAATTTATTTGATCAGCGTCTTAAACCTTTTCTGATTTTTGGTGGATTATTCAAAAAAGAAAAGTATAGCAACCTACCAGAACTACGATCTGTCCCTAGATATACAATTAAAAGTTCTGTAAATGAAAATATATGCTATACATGCAACAATATATTGCGTGGCAATTGTCAATTTTTTCAAATTTATACTGTACTGTTTGCTTTTCACCATGTTTAGCTCAGTTGGATAGAGTAGGAGCCGAAGCCGAAAAACTCTCATGAAAACCACGGAATTGATCGGAAAAAATCTGTCAGCGGGATAAGAGCGGGATAAAGTTGCCGTCCAAAAAGCCAGAGAATCCGGACCTTCCCGTGCCAGTAGCGGGATAAGAGCGGGATAAAACATTTTTAAAAAAAAGGTACCTACCAAAATCTATGGTAAGTACCTGAAATTCCTGGCGCGCCCAGAGGGAGTCGAACCCCCTCCGTAATCCGTCACCTTGGCTACTCTCCAAAAAGCTCGATCTCGAGCGCTCCGCTGGCGGACCGTCCCAAGGCAGGGCTCCTGCATCCGTAGGGCTTATGGAATTTTCTGATATTTCATTTTAGAATGGCAACATCGCTAGGCATTAATTTCAACTTATTAACTCTTTTTGGATAAAAAAATGATTAATCAAAAAGAAACTCAAGATGCTATTGCTATTATTAATAAGCTTGCGAATTCGTATAATAAAAATGCATACGATGGAAAAGATCGTATTATCGAGATAAATTTTACAGATATTAAAAAATCATATCAGATAGTTCTAGGAAAACAAGGAAGTACAATTCATACGGATGGAAGTCTTGTAGCAACAACTCGTATCGACACACCTTACAGCGTGTGGGCGAGTATAGCTAGCGGTGAAATAAGCGCTGGAGAGGCTCTGGGGAAACAACTGTATACAGTTACTGGTGATTTTTCATTTATGATTAAATGGGGTAAGTATTTTGATATTAATACTGTAAACAATGATGATAATTCAGAAGAATTACCTGAAGAAAATGAACTCAAAAAACCATTAATGACCACAATGCTGATTCCATGGATCGTTTACTGGACGGCAATTTCATCAAATCCTAAAACTGGTAGCATCATTACGCTTGCTGTATGCGTTCTCCTCCCGCTGCTCAGAAGAAGTCACAAACTTGTTCTCTGGGATAAGCTAACTTTTGCTTTGGTTGCCATACTTTCTGCAGGAGCATACATAAATGGGGATGGCAACACGTTCACCAGCATCGGATATCTTCTCTTTGGATTGATCTGGATTCTGTCGTGTATTTTCAAAGAACCGCTGACTGCTACATATGTAAAATATCAGTATGGCGGTGACAGAGCTTGTAGAAATCTATTATTTATGAAGACGAATTATATACTCACGTATTGCTGGGGTGTATTGTATGTTCTCACTGCAATCTGGACATGGATTCTTCAAAGCGATGGATTGGGGTATCTGAGTCTTATTATAAATTTCGTTATTCCTGCCGGCATGGGAATTTTTACTCTATGGTTTCAAAAATGGTATCCGGCATATGTGGCAAGTGGCAAGGGCGGGAAGCATCATCCTCAATAAGCTTGTGCAACTCTTCCCCCCTCTTCCCGTTTCGATCAAGGGATTTACCAAGTCTCCATTTCCCGCATCTGCAAAGAGGTGGACGCCCAAGTTAAACTGCATCCAAAACTGCGGGCACACCTCGGCGCCCGCTAGCTCACGGCCCCCTTTTGGGCTAAGACCGTGCGGAAAGGCTACCCGCACACCTATGCCCGCACCGTATCAAGGAAGCACCCCATGAAAAAACTCGCATCCCTTGTCCTGGCCCTGGCGCTCGCCACGCCCTGCGCCGTTCCCGCCACGTCATTTCTGCACAGCGTGCCGGCCAGCGCCATCCAGACGGCTGGAGGCCCCAGCTTCTGTCGCATGCGCCATGTCTGGACCATGCCGGCCGTTCAAGCCTGGGCACTTCTTCGGGATGGAAAGAGGGTTGGAAAGACAGCCGAAGGCTAAAAAAAATGGCACCCACCCAAGCCAGGTAAGTGCCTGAAATTTGGTGGTACGCCCAGAGGGAGTCGAACCCCCGACCAAGAGCTTAGAAGGCTCCTGCTCTATCCAACTGAGCTATGGGCGCACGTCAAGCGTCGCAGACGCATCTGCAACATGAAGGGTTTTGCCTTCTTTGGGGGCTGCTGTCAAGACGGCGCGGCACGCCCGGCAAGGCATGCCAGCCTCCATTTCCCAAGGCTTGGCGGGAACCTGCGCCAGCTTTGCCCTCATGCTAAAAAAGGATAGTATGCCGCCACTGCGCGCCCCGCGCGATCAAGCCTTTTCAAGGATCAAGGAGCCCCGATGGCCGTTCCCTTCCAGTCTGTTCCCGAGTTTGCTCGCTATCTGGACAGCCTCGGCTTTTTCCACATGGACCTCAGCCTCGGACGCATGGAGCAGGCCCTGCAGACCCTGGACCTCAGCCGCCCCCCGTACAGCATCGTCCAGGTTGCCGGCACCAACGGCAAAGGCTCCACGGCCACCTTTCTGGCATCCCTGCTCGAGGCGAGCGGGGTCAAGACCGGGCTCTACACCTCGCCCCACTTCGTCCACCCTTCGGAGCGCATCCTCATCAGCGGCAGGCGCCTGCCCGAAGACGAGGGCCTGTGGCTCGAGGCGGCCCGGGAAGCCTGGCAGGCCTGCCCCGAACTGACCTACTTCGAGATCCTGACGGTCATGGCGCTCTACGCCTTCCGCGCCTGCGGCGTCCAGGCAGCCATTCTTGAAGCGGGACTCGGCGCCCGCTGGGACGCCACGACGGCGGCACCCGCCGATGCGGTGTGCCTTGCGCCCATGGCGCTCGACCACACGGCGGTTCTTGGTCCCGCCATCGAAGACATTGCCAGGGACAAGGCCTGCGCCATCCGAAGCTCTGCGCCGGTCTTTTCCTCGCCCCAGCCGCCCGAGGCCGCAGCCATCATTGCCGAGCGCGCCAGAGCCTTCCAGGCGCCGCTTGCCGTGACCGAGCCCCTGTCCGCAGACATCCAGCTTGGCCTTGCCGGCGCCCACCAGCGCGTCAATGCAGCCACGGCCCTCGCCTGCGCCAGAACCATGCTGGACATGCTCGGCGTGCCGGCCATCGAGGCCAGCCTTGCCCAGGGCCTCGCCGGCGCCTTCATTCCGGGCAGGCTCCAATCCGTCCCCGAGACGGCGGAGCACCCGGCCTTCCTGCTGGACGGCGCCCACAACCCCCACGGCATGGCGTCCCTTGCCAGCTTCCTCGAGCAGGGCGGTGCCCGCCCCCGCGCGACCGTCTACTCCTGCCTCCACGACAAGGACTGGCGAACAGCCCTCGGCATGCTGGCCAAGGTTCTGCCTGGCGTCCCCTTCCTTGTCCCCGCCATGCACAACGAGCGCGCGGAAGCGCCCGAAGCCATTCTGCAGCATCTGCGCGAGCACGGCGTGCGCGAGGCCGCGTCCTGCTTAGGCCTCGCGGAGGCGCTGGCGCAGGCGGAGCGTGCGCCTGGCGAAGGACCGGTGCTTGTCACCGGATCCCTCTATCTGATCGCCGACTTCTTCGCCCTCCATCCCGATGCCCTGGAACGACCGGCACGCGCAGCCTGCCGCCACGCCCCTTCATCTATATAAGGATGCACCATGTCCGACCTCAATGCGTGCTTTCGCGCCATCCCATCCACCGACAAATGCCTCGAAGTCCTGGCCAGTCCTGGCGAGACGCTCTCCTCCCTCGTGTCGCCAGATGTGCTCAAGGCCGTGCGCAATGCGCCGCGAAGCCTTGTCCGGGAAGCTGTCCAGGCCTTCTGGGACGCCAGGCGCGAAGCGGTCCGGCAGGGAGCGTGCGACGATCCGGCAACGCTTTCCCTCGAGGCCAGCTTTGCGGAGCTGGCCTGCTGGTGCGCCCGGCAGAGTTCGTCTCGCCTGCAGGAGGTCATCAACGGCACGGGCGTCGTCATCCACACCAACACGGGCCGCTCGGTGCTGGCGCCCTCGGCGGCAAGGGCCGTCTACCAGGCGGCATGCAGCAGCTGCACCCTGGAATTCGACGGCGAAACCGGCGGCCGGGGGAGCCGCAACGACCTGCTCTCCTACGCCATCCGAGACCTGGCGGGCGCCGAGGACGGCATTGCCGTCAACAACAACGCGGCGGCCGTCCTGCTGGCCCTGGACACGCTCTGCAAGGGCGGCGAGGTCGTCATCTCCCGCGGCGAGCTCGTGGAGATAGGCGGAAGCTTCCGCATTCCGGACGTCATGGAATCCACGGGCGTCATGCTCAAGGAGGTGGGCGCCACCAACCGCACCCACCTTGCGGACTACGAGCGGGCCATCAATGAAAGCACCCGCGCCATCATCCGCGTGCACACCTCCAACTACCGCATCGTGGGCTTCCATTCGGCCGTGCCCACGGACGAGCTGGCGGCTCTCGCCCACCGCCGTGGGCTTCCGCTGCTCAACGACCTTGGCTCCGGCAGCTTCATCGACTTCGCCAAGGCGAATCTTCCGCCTGAGCCGACGGTGCCCGAGTGCCTCAGGCAGGGCTGCGACCTCGTGCTCTGCTCAGGCGACAAGCTCCTCGGCGGCCCCCAGGCCGGCATCATTGCCGGCCGGGCGGATCTGCTGGCCAAAATCCGCAAGAATCCCCTCCTCAGGGCCCTGCGCATGGACAAGCTGAGCTATGCCGGCCTCGAGGCGACGCTGCGCCTCTACTACGAGCCCGAGCGCGCCTGCCAGGAGATCCCCACCCTGCGGCGCATGCTCATGGATCCCAGGGAACTCGCCAGGCAGGCAAAAGCCCTCAAGGCACGCCTCGTCCGCGGCCTCAAGAGCGCCTGCAGCGTCAGCCTTGCCGAAGACAGCTCCCGCGCCGGCGGAGGCGCCTTCCCCGAATGCATCCTGCCAACGATGCTGGTGGAGCTGCGGCCCCAGGCCTGCTCCGCAGCCGAGCTCAAGCGCCGGCTGCTGAAGCTTCGCCCCGTTCTCATCGGACGTCTGGAAAACGACGCCTTCTGCCTCGATCCCCGCACCATCGAGCAGGCGGACCATGCCCGCATCGCAGATCTGCTGCGCAGGGCGTTGCTCGCCTAGCCAAGACATAAGGAAACACGACATGCCAGAAGCAAAGCACTCCCCAGCCTACGAAGCCAAAAACGCCTGGACCATCTACAAAAGCGACGAGGACCGCGCGAAGATGAAGGCCTTCGTCGACGGCTACATCGACTTCTTAAGCGCCTGCAAGACTGAGCGCGAGACGGTCGCCTTTGCCGAGAAGACCCTTCGCGGGCACGGCTTTAGCGATGATCCCGCGTCCGGCCGCTATCTTGCGAAGCTCAGAGGCAAGTGCCTCTTCGCCTTCCGCCGGGGCACGGAGCCCTTGAGCAAGGGCATTTCCCTAGTTGCCGCCCACGGCGACTGCCCGCGCCTCGACTGGAAGCAGCATCCCTTCGTCGAGCAGGCCGGCTTCGCCCAGGCCAAGACCCACTACTACGGCGGCCTGCGCAAGTACCAGTGGCTCTCCCGCCCGCTGGCCCTGCATGGCGTCATCGTCAAGGACACAGGCGAAACCGTGCCCGTGCGCATCGGCGACGAGCCGGGCGATCCGGTCTTCTGCATCGCCGATCTTCTCCCCCACCTTGCCCAGAAGCAGGTGACCCAAAGCGTCCGCGAGGCCTTCGAGGGCGAAAAGCTCAACGTCATCCTCGGCAGCATCCCGCGCCAGGAGGACGAGGCACAGGACAAGGACGGCGACAAGGACGGGAAGGCTAAGGATCCCCTTGCAGCCACGCCCGTGAAGGGCGCCGTGCTCGACCTTCTGCAGGAAAAGTACGGCGTCTGCGAGGAGGACTTCATCACCGCCGAGATCGAGGTGGTGCCGGCGGCCTCCGCGTCCTACGTCGGCTTCGACCGCTCCCTCGTTGGCGGCTACGGCCAGGACGACCGCATCTGCGTCTACACGGCCCTCCAGGCTCTGTGCGATGCCAGGGCGGACTGCACGAAGAACATCGCCCTCATGATCTGGGACAAGGAGGAGATTGGCTCCGACGGCGCTACCGGCGCCTCCTCGCGCTTCCTCCAGTACTGCTTCGAGGACGTTGCGCGCGCCCACGAGCCCGACACGCCGGCAAGCCACGTGCTTCTGGCAAGCCAGGCCCTGTCGGCCGACGTCACTGCCGGCATGGATCCCGACTACCAAGACGCCCACGAGAAGAGCAACGCCGCCAGCCTCGGCAACGGCCCCTGCTTCGAGAAGTACACCGGCTCAGGTGGCAAGTACGGCGCCAGCGAAGCCCACGCCGAGTTCTACGCTTCGGTGCGCGGCATTCTGAACCGCGCCGGCATACCCTGGCAGGCTGGCGAGCTTGGCCGGGTGGACCATGGAGGCGGAGGCACGGTGGCCCTCTTCCTGGCTGCCTACGGCATGAACGTCGTGGATTTCGGTCCGCCCCTGCTCGCCATGCACAGCCCCTTCGAGCTTTCGAGCGCTGCTGACGTCTGGGCATGCTACCTCGCCTACAAAGCTTTCTACGAAAGCTAATGCAACTTTTCATTGCATTGCAAAAATAGTAATTACCTAAGCAGTATTCAAGGAATAATTATATGAAATATCTACATGTCTGTTTTGCTGTCGTTCTCGCTTTTTCAATTTGTGCTTGCGCTCCGACACAAAAGACTGCTGATATCGATGTGCCAACAAGAGCACAGCTTGCACAGATTTCCGTGAATGCTAAGGGAAGTAACTTCCAGTACTGGAACAAAAATGCTTCTTCATTCCAGAAGCTGACGGCTTATGTAAATGATGTTACGAATCCATCAAGCCAAAATTTTATTCCTGTAGAGGACAGAATTGCTGTCTTCGATCTGGACGGCACCCTCATCTGCGAAACAACGCCTTCCTATTTCGAATGGATGCTCTATCTTGAGCGCGTGCTGAACGACCCCAGCTACACGCCCACGCCCAAGGAAAAGGCCTATGCTCAGATGGTCAAGGCCGGCATCTACCGCATCGGCATTCCCAATCCCGTGGCGGGGACGGGTCTCGAAACCAGTTCCAACGCGGCGGGCCTCGAGGCACCCAAGGCGTTGCCCAAAGATCTGAACCGCGAAGAGGCGAGAGCCCAGGAAGCGGCCTTTGCCGGTATGTCCATCGCGGACTACGATGCCTACGTCAGACGCTTCATGCAGACGCCTGCCGAAGGCATGAAGAATCTTGTACGCGGCGACAGCTTCTATCTCCCCATGGTCGAAGTGCTCTCCTACCTGTCGGCCAACCGCTTCAAGCTCTTCATCGTCTCAGGCTCAGATCGGCAGACGATACGCGTTCTGACCGCAGGCGCGCTCCCCGTGGACTCGGACAACATCATCGGAACGGACGTGAGGGAGCATGCTTCGCATCAGGGCACCGCCGACAGCCTTGACTACAAGCATACGGGAGAAGACATCATCCTGCGTGGCGAGTTCGTCGAGAAGAATCTGCAGATGAACAAGGTCGAGAGCATTGTCAGGGAGATAGGCAAGCAGCCCGTCCTCGCTTTTGGCAATTCGTCCGGCGACTACAGCATGTTCAGCTACACGGTGACAAAGAACAAGTACAAGGCGCTGGCGTTCTGCCTGCTGTGCGACGACACGGAGCGCGAGCTCGGCAACCTTGGCAAGGCTGGCAAGGTGCGTACCGCCTGCGAAGAAAGGGGCTGGATTCCCGTTTCCATGAAGAACGACTTCCGGCTCATTTACGGACGGAACGTGACAAGAGCCGACAAGTAGCACCTCATATGCAGCTGTTCATAGCCCCCTGGCACCCCCGTTTTCGCGGGTGCAGGGGGCGTTGAAGCGTCCCGCCGGCAAGGCCTTCGCAACGCCTCAGCCGCTCGACCCGTTCTGGGGATTCCTCTGGACAGTCCGGAGGATTCCCCGCGCTCGATGCCGCTGGCCAGACCTCACCGATGCCCCAGCTCCGACTCAGCGCATCGCGGCAACCGGGGGACCCGTAGGACCTGAGGCGCAACGGCACGGCGCACGCTCCGCTTCCTGAGGACGCAGATCCAGACAGGGCAATTGACAAAGCCGGCCACCTGATGTCTGATCAATCAAACCCCCGCGACCTGCCTCCAGCCGGGGCAGGCCCAGCGGCCGCGACAAGGGGGTCAGCGCCATGCTACTCAACGTCTTTGCCTCCTCCTGCTGCGTTACTGCCCTGCTCTTCGGCGGAGCGGTGGATGCGCATGCGCGCGCCGTGTCGCCGGAAGACTCCTCGGGCTTCGTGCTCGTCAAGCTCTACGCGCCGGAAATTCAGCAGGAAATCCGCTACTACTCGACGTACAACTTTGTCGGCGAGCGCATTGCCGGCTACGAGGCGCCCTGCGCCATTCTAACCAAGGAGGCGACCCGCGCCCTGAAGCACGCCGCGGACGAGCTCGCCAAAAAGGGCTACGGTCTCAAGATCTACGATGCCTACCGCCCCCAGAAGGCCGTGACCCACTTCGTGAACTGGGCCAAGGACCTTAAAGACACCCGCATGCAACGCGACTTCTACCCCGACATCGACAAGTCCAAGCTGCTCGGCCCCTACATCGCGCCACGCTCTGGCCACAGCCGGGGAAGCACGGTCGACGTCACGCTCACCGACCTCAAGACCGGCAAAGACGTCGACATGGGCGGAACCTTCGACTTCTTCGGCGCCAAGTCCCATCCCGACTACAAGGGGACGCTAAGCAGAGATCAGCTTCGGAGCCGGCGCATCCTGCGCGACGCCATGGAGCGAAGCGGCTTCAGGGGCATCAAGACGGAGTGGTGGCACTACACGCTCAAGAACGAGCCCTATCCCAACACCTACTTCACCTTCCCCGTGTCAGACCTGCTCTTCCTGCCGGACAAGGAGAAGGCCACGCCCTCTGCGGCCGGCGACCCGAAGCCGGACACGGTCGCGCCTGCCGATCCCTCCAAAGCCAAGCCGGAAGAGGCAGAGTCCGCACAGCCTGCGGAAAAGCCCGCTCCCTAAGCCTGCCTCGGCGCGCCCTGCCAAGGCTCAGCGTCCGGAACGGCAAACTCGATGGCGGGACGCATCTCTTCAACGGCCCGCCGGCCTTCGGCGATGGCCTCCTCGGCCCGGTGGAAGTCCAGCAGGCCTAGGTGCCCCAGCCTCGGCGTCACGAGCACGTCCGGCGGGTCGCCGGCCATGCGGCTGCGGGTGATGCGGTCCTGGGCGATGTTGACGGAGGCGAGCACCGTCTCGAGTATGCCCGGCGGAACGGGCTTGCTGGCTTCGGCATCGCCCTTGGCCCAGCCAAGCCAGTCCGGCGCGTAGTCCTTCACCGTGCGCGCCATGCGACCAAGCTGGTTCCTGATGCTGCCCTCCTGCGGGGTTTCGTCTCCAGCCTTCTCCGCAGGCATGGCCGCTTCCTGCGGGCCGGCCGCGGCTTTGGCTACCTTCGCCTCCCGCGCGTCCCTCGCCTGGGCTCCCGCCCTGGCAAGGCCAGGCAGCAGGGCGCCGTTGAGGTTGACGGCAATGACCACGTCCGCGCCGAGCGCCCGGCATACGGAGACGGGCACCGGATTGACGAGGCCGCCGTCCACGTACCAGCTGTCCTTGCTGCGCACGGGCGGAAGCACCGCCGGCAGCGCCATGGAAGCCCAGACGGCATCGAGCGCAGAGCCCCGCGTAAACCACTGCTCCCGGCCGAGGGACATCTCCGTGGCCACGCAGGCAAAGTGCCGGGGCATGTCCTCAATGACCAGGTCTTCCGGCACCACGTGCTCGGCAAGCGACTGCCGCAGGCGTCCCGGCGAGATCAGCCCCTGCAGGAGACCCGTGAAATTGACGTAGGACGCCACGTCCGTGCGGCTGAAGGCGCAGGCCCAGTCCCTGACGGCGGAGAGCCTGCCGGCTGCATAAGCCGCGCCGACGACCGCGCCGATGGAGGTGCCGGCCACGACCCTCGGGACAATGCCCATGCCGGCCAGGGCCTCCAGCACGCCGATGTGCGCCCAGCCTCTGGCCGAGCCGCTGCCTAGGGCAATGCCAACGTTCATGGGGCAAGCCTCCTCTGCACGCAGGCAGGGCGCCTATGCGTCCCCGCCGAAAAGGGTCATGAGCAGCACTGCGGCTATGATGAGGGCGCTGCCTATCCAGCCTATGGGAATGAAGCACTCGCCGAAGGCCAGCCACAGCCAGAGCATGGCGAGCACGGGCTCGAGCTCCGAGGTGACCACGGTCTGCACGAGGCTGATGCGCTTCAGGGCCTCGGCGAGGCAGACGTAGGCCAGGTAGGTGCAGACGACGCCGGTGCCGGCGGAGGCGAGCCAGACGTCCCAGGCAAAGTCCGTGCGCACCGGCGAGTCCCTCCAGAGCCCTTGCGCCAGGAGCACGCCCGCCATGACAAGGCAGCCGCCGAAGAGCATCCAGGCGAAGATGATGAAGGAAGGATAAACCTTCTGCCACCAGCGCGTGAAGGGATAGTGGGAGGCGTAGCACAGGCCGGAGACGAGGCCCGTCGTGATGCCGATCCAGGACACCTCGCCTGGGATGCTGCCGCCGGAGAGGCAGACGCAGACGGTGCCGGCCGCGGCCAGCCCCATGCAGAAAAGCTTGGTCCGGGTGAGACGCTCCCCGAAGAGGATGCGGGCGAAGACGGCCACCCAGAAGGGAGCGGTGTACTGGAGGATGATGTCCATGGCCGCGCCGGAAAGCTTGATGGTGTACTGGGCGCAGGTGAAGTAGACGCCTATGCCCCAGGCGCCGAAGAGCGTGAAGGCGAGGGCGTGGCGCCAGGGGATGCGGAAGCGTTTCGCCAGGGCCATGTGCACGAAGAAGGCGACAAAGCCGAAGAAGGCGCGCAGGAAGGCGCACTGCAAAGGCTCCATGCCTGCCTGCAGGCAGTGCTTGCTGAAGAGGCCGACCACCGACCAGACGAGGGCCGCCCCGAGAATGAAGAGCGTCCCGGCCAGACGGCGGGATGCCGGTGCCGCGACCGCAGTCTGAGCCATGCTGCCTCTCCCTTCCTTTGTCCTGCTCCGGCAGCGCTAGGGCTGCTTCGTCTCGTGCGGCAGGGAGAAAGACTCGTCGCTGTCTGCGTCCGCATCCTTGCCGCCTGCCGCCTTGCCCGCATCGCCGGACTCGGGATAGCGCAGAAGCAGTTCATGCGGCTCCGGCGCAACGCACTCCCTGCGGACGCGGGTGAGCATGGAGGTTTCAAAGGCGCTGGCATCCATGGCGAAAAGGCGTCCCTCGTCGTCCATGACGTCGAGGGCCATGATCTTGACCGGCTTGAGCCGGCCGTCGGTCTCGTGCAGCTCGCGCGTGTGGAGGGTGTCCAGATCGTTGGCGAGGACGCGGGAGACAACGTACTGGCTGCCGTCGGGACGCCGCCAGAGCTCGAAGGTGAGCCCGCAGCCCGGCAGGGTCGGATTCTGGGCCTTGATGCCGGGAATCTGCCAGTGCAGGCCGGCAAGGCCGGCCGTCTGGCCCATGATGAGGTCGTGGCCCACGTAGACCACGAACTTGGCGTTGCGGAAGCGCTCGTCCGGCAGCCGGCCGAAGAGGGCGTCGACCATGGCCTTGAGCATGGCACTGGCGGAGGCGCTGGAGATGACGTGGGAGCGGTGGACGGGATTGCGGGCCGCCGTGCGCAGCCCCCAGAGATGGGAGAGCAGCTGCCTTTCGGGCGTTCTGCCGGCCGCCGAAAAGGAGCCCTGGTAGGCCTCCATGAGGAAAATGTCGGCAAGGCCTGCCGCCAGGCCAAGGCCACCGGAGAGGAAGACGCCGGATCCGCGGGGCAGGACGGTCACGTTGGTGGCCATTTCGGAGACGCGGCAGTTGGGCAGGCTGTAGCGCTCGCAGAGATCCTTGTTCAGTGGCGCGAGCAGGCTGTCCAGCGAGTTGAGCTCTTCGGAGAGGGCGTCGGTGAAGCTGTCGAGGCTCTTCTCGGGCAGGGAGCGGATGATGTCCGATGCGGCCTCCTGGGGCCGCAGGGGGCAGTAGCCTGCCCGAAGCGCATGGAAGAGGGGATCGACGCTGCCAGGCTGCACCGACCAGTAGCCCTCGCGGCAGCCCGGCAGCACGCCTTCAAGCACGGCCTCCGCCGTGTCCAGCGAACGCGCCATGGCGTCCACGCGCATGTAGATGAGGCCTGGCCCGGGGCATCCTTCCTCGGGGAAGATGCCGTCCCTGCGCATGGCCCGGCCCACGGAGCTCCAGAGGGCGCGCACGAGGTCCTTGCCGCGCCTGGTCACGCGGCCGGCGCCCACGGGCCAGTCGGTCCAGGTGTGTTCCTTGTCGAGCCGCTGCAGGAGCACCTCGCTTTCCGAGGGCGCGCGCACGCCCTCCTTGATGAGGACAACGGCGCGCACGAACTCTTCGCCCCTGGCTGCCAGGACCTCGCCGCAGGCAGGCGGCAGGGCGAGGCAGGCCAGCAGGACAAAGACCGCAAGCTTCCAGTGGCATCTCGGCGGACGGGCTTTCATGAAAATCCCTGTACTCGGCCTAGGATAAGGGGCGCGGGCTACTTCTTGCCCATCCAGCCTTCCAGAGCATCGATGAGCTTGCGCGCCTGGTCTTCGCTCGAGATGGTGAACTTGGACTGGTAGCGGTACTCGCCGTTCACCTTGCGGTAGCGGCGTATGCTGTACTTCTCGGGACCGTAGGCTTCGGCATCGGCCTTCCATTCCTGGTAGCGGAAGACGATGGTGGTCCAGGCGCCGCGGCTGAGCACGACCTTGTCCAGCTCCTTGACGAGCTTGATGCCGTTTTCCTCGTAGTCAATGGTGAGATCGTCGATCTTCTCGTTCACAGTCTTCTCCCTTGCCCCCCTGCCTGGCACGAGTGCAGGCCGAGATGCGACCACAATGGTGTAGCACAGCCATAGCCTGCGGTAAACAGCGCGGCCTGGCAGGCCTGTCAGCCGCGCCTGGCCGCGAAGAAGGCCTCGAGCAGTCCCGCGCAGTCCCTGGCAAGCACGCCGCCCATGTGCCAGGCCAGGCGTCCCGCCAGCCCCTGATCGAGCACGTCGGCGCGCGAGGCAACGGCCCCCGCCAGCCGGTCTTCGCAGCCGTAGACGATGCCGGCAAGCCTGGCATGCAGGATGGCGCCCGCGAACATGGTGCAGGGCTCGAGCGTGACGGCGAGCACGCAGCCGCCGAGGCGGCAGCTGCCAATGCTGGCGCAGGCATCCCGGATGGCCATGATCTCGGCGTGGGCAGTGGGATCGCAGTCTGCGATCGGCGCGTTGCGCCCTCTGCCGACGATGCGGCCAAGGGGAT
>JAEEPQ010000194.1 GCA_016284885.1 Desulfovibrio sp. | reverse complement strand
GGCTTGGCTGGCGGCTTCAAGGGATCCTTCACCGGCACGTTGAAGGGATCCTTGAGCGACCAGGATCCCGCGGGCACCCTGCGCCTGGCCTCGGCCGTCTCCCTGCTGGCCCTGCGCGAGGCCAGACTGGCCACGGCCGTGCAGTCCTGGGGCTCCTCTGATACCAGCGACCGCTCCTGCGATCCCCTGGCAGCCTATGCCGCGACGCTTCCCGCCGGCACACCGGCTTCGCCTGCGCCCAAGGCCTGCGCTCCGCTCTTCGATGCGGTGCGGCTCCTGCCCCTCTCGAGGCCCTGCTCGCCCTGGGACCAGGCAGACGTCCCCCTGCGCACCCCGGACGGCCGCTTCATGCCCCTGGCCCTCTTCAGCTCCCGCCAGGCCTCCTGGAACGAGCTTGGCTTTGCCGGCATGGGGCAGGGCAAGTCCTTCTTCCTCAACACCTTGAACTTCTTCTACTGCCTCAAGGCAGGCCTGGAAGAGCTGCCCTGGCTCACGGTGGTGGACATCGGCCCCTCCTGCCGGGGCCTTATCGGCCTGCTGGAAGAAGCCCTGCCGCCGGAGCGCCGGCACCTGGCCTGCTACGCGAGGCTGCGCAACGAGCGCGAGAGCGCCGTCAATCCCTTCGACACCCCGCTTGGCCTGGCCTTCCCCCTGCCAAGCCACAGGGCCTTTCTGACCAATCTCCTCTCCCTGCTCTGCACGCCCTTGAGCCAGACGGCACCTGCCGACGGCGTGGCGGATCTGCTGGAAGAGGCCGTGGATCAGGCCTACCGGCGGCTTGCGCCTGAGGGCGAGAGCCCCAGGCCCTACGACCCCTGGCAGGCGCCCCGTCTGGCACGGCACCTTGGCGAGGCAGGCTTCGGCGCCGAGGCTGCGCAGGGGATCACCTGGTGGGACTGCGTGCGCTTCTGCTTCGATGCTGGCGAGCACGATCTCGCGCTCGAGGCCCAGCGCTATGCCGTGCCGACCCTGAGCGACGTCATGGCCGAGGCGGCCAGCCCCCTGGTGCGGGGGCGCTTCCAGTCCGTGACGGTGCCGGGCTCGGCCGAGAGCGTGCCTGACGCCTGCGTGCGCCATCTGACCTCGGCGGTGCGGGACTACCCCATCCTCGCCAACCCCACGCGCTTCGGCATAGGCGCCGCCCGCGTCGTCGGCCTCGACCTCATGGAGGTGACCCCGCGCGGAGGCCCGGCAGCCGAGCGCCAGTCCGGCATCATGTACCTTCTGGCGCGCTTTGTCGGCGCAGGCCACTTCTTCCACACCCTGGCGGACCTCGACCGCATTCCCGAACCCTACCGCAGCTGGCACAGGCCCCGCTTCGAGCGCCTGGCCGCAGCCCCCAAGCGCCTCTGCTACGACGAGTTCCACCGCGCCTCCTGCCAGGACATGGCCAATCCCCTCTCCCGGCAGATCATGGCAGACCTGGCCACGGCCTCGCGCGAGTCGCGCAAGCAGAACCTCTCCATCGGCCTCTACTCCCAGTCAGTGGCCGACTTTCCCGAAACCCTCGTGAACCTCGCCTCCTCGGTCTACATCCTGGGCGCAGGCTCGGCCCAGGAAGCCGAAGGCCTCGCCCGCCGCTTCGGGCTCTCGGGGGCCGCCCTCCACGCCCTGCGGCGCATAGCAAGGCCGTCTGCGGCCGGCGCCAGCTTCATCGCCCTCCACCGCACCGGCGAGGGCGAGTCCGTGCAGCTGCTGACCAGCACCGCCGGCCCCCACGCCCGCTGGGCCGTCTCCACCACGGCCGAGGACATGCGGGTGCGCGGCATCCTGAGCCAGGCCCTGGGCCTGCGCCGCGCCCTCGACCTGCTGGCGAGGTGCTTTCCCTCTGGCAGCGTCAAGGCCGAGATAGAGCGGCGCGGGCGCTTGCCTGGGCACAGGCTGCCCGGCGGGCAGGAGGCAGCATCCCAGGACCTGGCGAGTCAGATAGCCGAGGAGCTGCTGGCCAGAACAGGTTGCCAGGCCATGCCGGCCTGAGCGGGCTGAGTCCGGCTGACCTGGACTGCCGCGGGCGAGGCTCGGTCGGAGGGCTCGTGCAGCGCTCGTGTGGAGCGTGTCTGGGAAGAGCGCCTAGGCAGATTGTCTGGCCAGAGCGTCTGGCCACAGTTCCTGGGCTCGTGTCCGTTGCGTTGCCGTTGCGCATGTCGCGGGACTGAGGGCCCAGTCTTGCGGCCAGGTGCCAGGGAGCCAGCCGAACGATCCACGCAGCCAGCCTGACAGGCAAGCCATCAGCCCGTAGCCATGCCTGCCAGCCAGACAGACAACCTGACACCAATCATCCAGCAGCCAGCTGGCGAACCAGACAGCAAATCGAACAGTCCACAAACCAGGAGACCACAAGCAAGACACCCCCTACAACCCCACGTCTCGCAGGAAGCGCCTGCGGGCATGCCGCGAGCGTATTCGCGGCAGGAGCGTTCATGGACTCCATCCTTCTCCGCACGGCCGGCTCCCTGAAGGTGGCGGTGCTGCACGATGCAGACGCCGACCCCGCCTTCGAGGAGCAGGCAGGCAAGCTCTTTTTCTTCGGCAGAAACAAGGTTCTCGGCGCGGACCACCCCTATGCCGCCTTCGGGGAGGCGGCCGAGGCTCTGCTTCGGGCCTGCTGGACGGCCCTGCCCATCTATCTGGAGCAGCTGCCGAGGCTCAGGGCAAGGGTTACGCCGCCCCTGGGCAACGGCAGGCGCCAGAGCCTTCCCGAGCCTGCGGGCCTGGCAGCCTTGAGCCCCATCCAGACTGCCCGCCTCTGGCCCCACCTGGCGCCTGCAGAGCGCGTCCAGCGAGCCCAGCGCCTGCTGGCCTGCGAGGTCCAGGACTTCAGCCACTGGCTGCAGGGCCAGGTCTGGCGCTTCGAGGTCCGCGATTCCCAGCTTGGCATCGCCGTTGCCAGCTGCGGGGCCTTCTACGGCGAACCGCAGGCCTGCCTCGCTGCAGGCCTCGACGCCGCCGGCCAGATCATCGCCGAGCGCCTGGAGCGGCGCCTGCTGGCAGAGGACGGCTCCTACCTCAATCTCGACAAGCGGGCGGTGCTCGCGGCAGCCGAGGATCCGGGAACCAGGCTTCGCGCCCTCATCGCCCCCAGCAGGGAAGAGCTGGCCATGCTCTGCGGCCTTGCCAGCGGGATCTGGCAGGGCCAGCCGGGCCTTGCACTGCACCCTGAGCGCCTGCTTTCCCAGGGGTCGGCGGGCATAGCCAGCGCCTTGGATTGTGCCGATGCCGACTTTGCCCTCAGGCAGCCTGGCGCCTCGCTGGAGGCGCTGATCTCCGCTGATCCTGCGCGCTTCTTCTCGCGTGAGCTGCGGGCCTGCTTTTCCGCCAGCGCCCCTGCCGCCATCCAGTCTCTGCACCGCCAGACTGATGCGCGGCAAGGCGCTTCCCTGATCCTTGACCTCAAGGGGGAGGGCATGGCCTGCCGGGCAGCCTTCCCGGCAGAGCTCCTGCAGGAAGCGCTTCACGCCCTTGACCGGGAGGAGGCGCGCCGGGCTGCCCTGCAGGCATCGTGGCGCAGGATGGAGGAGGAAGACGGCTACGTCCTGCCGGATTCCTGGCGGGAGGCAATGCTCGAGGCTAAGTGCGAGGACGGCCAGGACGATCCCGGGATGGAGATCGCTGCGAGCTCCGGTGCCAGCCTCGGTGCGGAATCTCCTTTCTCAGGCTCCATGCCGGCTGGGTTGTCTGGCCCGCTGTCTGGCCCAAGCTCGCCTCTGCCGGAGCTTGAAGGCCAGCTCGGCCATGGCGGGCCCCAGGGCCTGGCCTGCCCCAGTCCCCAGTCTGAAGCCCAGAACAGTACGCAATCTGTCTCTCAGGGCGTCCTGCAGGGCTTCCCGCTCGGTTTCCCTCAAGGTTTCCCCTTGGCCGGCTGGATGTCGCCAGAGGCTGGGGGTGAGGAAGGTGTCTTGCTTGGCGCTGGCAGCGCTGGCGAGGGTGGCAAGGGTGCTGATGGCGCCAATGGTGCCAACGACGGCGAAGGTGGCAATGGCGTCAATGGCCACGATGAACGCGAAGGCGACGGGCATGGCGGAGACAGCAAGGACAGCGCGCCCAGCGCGCCGGGTCAGGGCGCACATGCGACTGCCGATCGGGATGGCGCGCCTGAGGCGCCCAGCGCCTTTGCTGGGGAAGAGCCCGGCGGCCAGAGCGGCCAGGCCAGCCAGCACAGTCAGGAAAGCCAGACCAGCTTCTGGCAGAGCTATGGAGAGATTCGCGACGGTCAAGCCGGCCACGCCTGGGAAGACGGGAAAGTCGAAGACGCCATGGAAGCGGGGGAAAGCGCAAAAGCCATTGATCAAGAGGAGGTGGGGGCTAGCGCCCCCGGCTTTCAGGGAGAGCTGGACGCCGTGCTCGAAGCCTGCGCTGGAGGCCCTGAAGCCTCTGGAAGCTTCGGCATTGCCAACGACCCGGGCGGTCGCAACGGCAGCGTCGGCCCCATCGGCGAAAGCGAAGCGCAAGGCGCTCCCGAAAGCGCTCCTGACGACGAAGATGGGCCTGACCTTCTGGAGCGTGGGCACGGACCCGGCGGTCTGGGCGATGCCGAAGCTGACCCTGACAT
>JAEEPQ010000023.1 GCA_016284885.1 Desulfovibrio sp. | reverse complement strand
GTCGCCAGGTAGTACTTAGCCTTGGAAGATGGTCCTCCCGGATTCCCACGGGGTTCCACGTGCCCCGCGGTACTTAGGTGCCGGCAGCGTCGCTTCCGCTTTCAGGTACGGGGCTGTCACCCGCTCTGGCAGAGCTTTCCAGCTCGTTTCCCCTGGCTACTTGCGAATCGCCTGTGCCGGTCCTGCAACCCCGGCTGGACGGATCCAGCCGGTTTAGGCTCTTCCCCGTTCGCTCGCCGCTACTGGGGGAGTCTCGTTTGATTTCCTTTCCTGCAGGTACTGAGATGTTTCACTTCCCTGCGTTGGCGCAGCGGACCTATGAATTCAGTCCGGTGCAGCGGGACATGACTCCCGCTGGGTTTCCCCATTCAGAGATCCCCGGATCAAAGGATGTTTAGCTCCTCCCCGAGGCTTATCGCAGCTTACCGCGTCTTTCGTCGCCTTCTGGCGCCAAGGCATCCACCCGATGCTCTTGTCAACTTATACTCGAAATAAACTTCCTTCCGTCCCTATTCAATTGCAAAAGAGCCGCCCTCTCTGGAAGAGGGCCGCCGGCAGAGCCGGTTTGAATCCGCAAGGCCTGCTTGCGTCTTCTCTCGGCCTCCGGCACGGGAATTCGAACGTTCTGCGCAGTGCTGCTGGTGGAGCTGGACGGGATTGAACCGACTGCCTCCTGCGTGCAAAGCAGGCGCTCTCCCAAGTGAGCTACAGCCCCGGTAAACGTGGTGGGCCTGGAAAGACTTGAACTTTCGACCTCACGCTTATCAGGCGTGCGCTCTAGCCACCTGAGCTACAGGCCCGAATTCCTTCGCTTGTCAATGAGCCCTGGCTCATTGAAAGCGAAGAGCGAGCGGGAAGCTTTTTCCATAAAGGAGGTGATCCAGCCGCAGGTTCCCCTACGGCTACCTTGTTACGACTTCACCCCAATCATCGGTCCTACCGTAGACGGCTGTCTCTATTGCTAGTTGACTCACCGGCTTCGGGTAAAACCGACTTTCGTGGTGTGACGGGCGGTGTGTACAAGGCCCGGGAACGCATTCACCCCGGCATGCTGATCCGGAATTACTAGCGATTCCAACTTCAAGGAGTCGAGTTGCAGACTCCTATCCGGACTGGGACGCAGTTTTTGGGATTCGCTTGGCCTCGCGGCTTCGCCGCCCTCTGTATGCGCCATTGTAGTACGTGTGTAGCCCTAGGTGTAAGGGCCATGATGACTTGACGTCATCCCCACCTTCCTCCCGGTTGACCCGGGCAGTCTGCACAGAGTGCCCAGCTTCGCCTGCTGGCAACTGTGCATAGGGGTTGCGCTCGTTGCGGGACTTAACCCAACATCTCACGACACGAGCTGACGACAGCCATGCAGCACCTGTCTCGGAGCTCCCTTGCGGGCACCCCCTGCTTTCGCAGGGATTCTCCGGATGTCAAACCTAGGTAAGGTTCTTCGCGTTGCATCGAATTAAACCACATACTCCACCGCTTGTGCGGGCCCCCGTCAATTTCTTTGAGTTTCAGCCTTGCGACCGTACTCCCCAGGCGGGATGCTTAATGCGTTAGCTGCGGCACCGGAGCTTGCGCCCCGACACCTAGCATCCATCGTTTACAGCGTGGACTACCAGGGTATCTAATCCTGTTTGCTACCCACGCTTTCGCACCTCAGCGTCAATGCCGGTCCAGTCAGCCGCCTTCGCCACTGATGTTCCTCCAGATATCTACGGATTTCACTCCTACACCTGGAATTCCGCTGACCTCTCCCGGATCCGAGTCCTGCAGTATCAAGGGCAGTTCCGCAGTTGAGCCGCGGGCTTTCACCCCTGACTTACAGGACAACCTACGTGCGCTTTACGCCCAGTAATTCCGATTAACGCTTGCACCCTCCGTATTACCGCGGCTGCTGGCACGGAGTTAGCCGGTGCTTCCTCTGAAGGTACCATCAATGCAGGGCTGATTGGCACCCTGCACCTTTTTCCCTTCCGACAGAGGTTTACGATCCGAAGACCTTCATCCCTCACGCGGCGTCGCTGCGTCAGGCTTTCGCCCATTGCGCAATATTCCCCACTGCTGCCTCCCGTAGGAGTTTGGACCGTGTTTCAGTTCCAATGTGGCCGATCATCCTCTCAAATCGGCTACCCATCGTCGCCTTGGTGGGCCGTTACCCCGCCAACAAGCTAATGGGACGCGGACTCATCCCTGCACGGAAACTTGCAAGCAGAGGTCTCCTTTCCCCTCATCGTTCAACAAGGGCGTATCCGGTATTATCGACCGTTTCCAGTCGCTATTCCAGCTGCAGGGGCAGATCATCCACGCGTTACTCACCCGTGCGCCACTCTACTCGGGACCGAAGCCCCTTTCGCGTTCGACTTGCATGTGTTAAGCACGCCGCCAGCGTTCAATCTGAGCCAGAATCAAACTCTCCAGTTCAAATCTGTTCAAGATCTCTGCTAGGCAGAAATCAGAATCTCAAAGTTGTTCTCTTCCCGTTCGCTCTTCGCTTGTCAATGAACCAGGCGGACCTGCGTCCGTTGCCGTTCCTCGCGGCGTTGGGTCTTATGAACCTTTTCCGCGGGGCTGTCAACAGCTTTTTTTGCGAACCTCGAAAAAACTTTACGGAAGTCTTTTCTCAGCTCGGCTGTGACAACCGGCGAAGGCAGAAAGTAGTCTTTCTGCCCTCCGCTGTCAACGCTTTTTTTCGCAGTCGCCGAAATTTTTCCGCATCCTGCCGGCGCTTCAAGCGGAGAAGGTGCTTCTATGCCTAAGCCAGACTGCCGTCAAGCCCTTTCTTGCGACTGGCGCCCTTTGCAACGAGCGAGCCTGCCAGCCCTTTCCGACTGCGAACCTGCGCCCCAGGGCAGGACAAGGAGACGCCGCGCCCGTGGCGGGCCCGTACCCGGAGGCGCTCCGCATTGACCCTGCAAGCGCAGGCAGATAGTGTTCATAGGCCTACACGGCAACCAGCCGCCGTCCGCACCATTCCGACGAAGTGGGCTTGGCTAGCCCTGAAAGGAGCGGACGGCTGACAAGCATCCTTACAACGGGGGGTTTCTTCGAATGGACCACGCTTCTCTCATGGACCAGATGACTGCGCTCGTGCAGTCCATCAACAGCTGGCTCTGGGGCATCACCGGACTCATCCCGCTGCTCGTCGGCGTCGGCATCTACTTCACCTTCAGGCTGAACTTCGTCCAGATCCGAAAATTCGGCCAGGCCATGCGCTTCACCTTCCACGGGCTCTCCCTCCACGGCGAGCGCGCCGGCAAAGCCGGCATGACCTCCTTCCAGTCCCTCGCCACGGCCGTGGCGGCCCAGGTCGGCACCGGCAACATCGCCGGCGCGGCTACGGCCATCGCCATGGGCGGACCGGGCGCCATCTTCTGGATGTGGATCGCCGCCTTCTTCGGCATGGCCACCATCTTCTCTGAAGCCGTGCTCGCCCAGCTCTTCAAAACCCACGACGACAAAGGCCACGTGACCGGCGGTCCAGCCTACTACATTACCAACGGCCTGCACTGCAGGCCGCTCGCCATCTTCTTCTCCATCGCCATCATCCTGGCGCTCGGCTTCATCGGCAACATGGTGCAGTCCAACTCCATTGCCGTGGCCTTCACCTCGGCCTTCGACATCGCCCCGCTCTACACCGGCCTCGCTATTGCCGGCCTTGCGGCCTTCATCTTCTTCGGCGGCCTCGGTCGCATCGCCTCCACCACCGAGAAGCTCGTCCCCATCATGGCCGTCATCTACATCATCGGCAGCATCGTCATCATCTGCATGAACGCCGATCAGATCATTCCCGCCTTCAAGATGATCTTCGTCGGCGCCTTCGATCCTTCGGCCGCCACCGGTGGCATCATCGGTGCGGGCGTCAAGGAAGCCATGCGCTACGGCGTTGCCCGAGGCCTGTTCTCCAACGAGGCCGGCATGGGTTCCACGCCCCACGCGCACGCCGTGGCCAAGGTCCAGCATCCGGCCCAGCAGGGCATGGTCGCCCTGTGCGGCCTGTTCATTGACACCTTCGTCGTGCTGAACATGACTGCCCTGGTCATCTTCACCACCGGCGTCCTCGACGGCAAGACCACGGGCATCGAGCTCGCCCAGAAGGCCTTCACCGCCGGCTTCGGCGCCCTGGGCAACCCCTTCGTGGCCGTCTGCCTGCTCTTCTTCGCCTTCTCCACCATCGTCGGCTGGTACTTCTTCGCCGAGCAGAACGCCAAGTTCCTCTTCGGCACCAAGGTCCTCCCCTTCTTCCGCATCCTCGTCATGTGCTTCCTCTGCCTTGGCGCCATGCTGAAGGTCGACCTGGTCTGGGAGCTGGCCGACATGTTCAACGGCCTCATGGTCATCCCGAACCTGCTTGCCCTGGTGGGCTTGAGCAAGCTCGTGGCCAAGGCCCTCAACGACTACGATCCGTCCTTCCCCGTCAAGATCAAGAAGTAGACGGCAAGCGCCGGATCCGGCACGGCTTCCCAAAGCCCCTCCCTGCGGAGGGGCTTTTTTTGCGACCATGCGCCAGCAGGGCGCCCTCTGCGCCCTGAACGCCCGCCCCTGGCAACCGGCAGGAAGCCAGCCTCCCCCCGCCTGCGCCAAGCCCTGCCTGCAGCGCGCCAGCACCTCGCCAGGACATCCCCAGGCTTCAAGCCGCGCCGGATCCGTCCCAGGGTTCCAGACCCGATGCAACCTGACCGGCCTCAGCCATAGGCCAGATTCCGCCTGCGTCTAGTCGCCTTCAGACGCTGGCCCCCAGACGGCCCCAGACGACAAGGGGCGGCCGGATCGGCGATCCGGCCGCCCCGGCAAGGCAGTCTTCTGGCAGGAGGGCCTATTTGGCGTAGCCGACGGCCCTGCGCTCGCGGATGACGGTCACGCGGATCTGGCCGGGATAGGTGAGCTCCTGCTCGATCTTCTCGGCTATCTGCTTGCAGAGCAGGTAGGTCATGTCGTCGTCCACGCTCTCGGAGTTGACCATGACGCGAATCTCGCGGCCGGCCTGGATGGCATAGGCCTTGGAGACCCCGTCGAAGCCCATGGCGATGGACTCGAGGGTCTCGAGGCGCTTGACGTAGTTCTCGAGCAGCTCCTTGCGGGCGCCGGGGCGGGCGCCGGAGATGCTGTCCGCGGCCTGCACGAGGACGGCAAGCACCGTATCCGGGCGGACGTCTTCGTGGTGGGCCGCGATGGCGTGTACGATATCGCGGCTCTCGTTGTACTTCTTGGCGATGTCGGCGCCGATGATGGCGTGGGGGCCTTCGATCTCGTGGTCGACGGCCTTGCCGATGTCGTGCAGGAGGCCGGCGCGCTTGGCCTTCTTTTCGTCGAAGCCGAGCTCGGCGGCCAGCATGCCGCACAGGGCGGAGACCTCCAGGGAGTGCTGGAGCACGTTCTGGGTGAAGCTCGTGCGGTAGCGGAGCTGGCCGAGCAGGTGGACGATCTCCGGGTGGATGCCGTGCACGCCAGCGTCGAAGGTGGCCTGCTCGCCTATTTCCCGGACCTGCACGTCCATCTCCTGCGTGCACTTCTGGACAACGTCCTCGATGCGCGCAGGGTGGATGCGACCGTCCTGGATGAGCCGCTCGAGGGCCATCTTGGCGATGGCGCGACGCAGGGGGCTGTAGGCGGAGAGGATGACCGTCTCCGGGGTGTCGTCGATGATGAGGTCGACGCCCGTGGCAGCCTCCAGGGCGCGGATGTTGCGGCCCTCGCGGCCGATGATGCGGCCCTTCATGTCCTCGGAGGGCAGCGACACGGCCGTGACCGTCTGCTCGCCCACGTAGTCGCCAGCATAGCGCTGGATGGCGCCACAGATGATTTCCTTGGCCTTGCGGTCGGCCATCTCCTTGGCGTCCGTCTCGATCTGGCGGGCCATGCGGGCAGCCTCGTGCTCGCTCTTGGCGCGCACCTCGGCGATGATGCGCTGCTTGGCCTCCTCGGCCGTCATGCCCGCGATCTCCACGAGCTTGCGCTCCTCTTCGTCGATGCGGGTCTGGATGTAGGCCTCGTTTTCAGCCAGCTGGCGGTCCCTGCGGGAAAGCTCCTTCTCCTGGGCCAGAAGCTCCTGCTCCTTGGCCGTGGCCTTCTCGATGCGCTCCTCGAGGCGCGTGCCCGCATCCTCCAGCTTGCGCTCCTTGAGCTTGAGCTCGCGGTCGCGGTCGCGGAACTCCGCCTCCTGCTCGCGCTTCTGGTTGAAAAGATCGTCCTTGCCCTGCAGGATGATTTCCTTTTTCTGCGCCTGGGCTTCCTTGCGGGCCTCGAGCACGATGCGCTGGGCCAGCCCTTCGGCATCGCCAAGGCGCTTGGCCACCACGGCCTTGCAGATTAGCGCGCCTGCGACGAGGCCGGCAAACGCCGCCAACGCGATGTAGATGACAAGCATAAAATCCATCCCTAGCCTCACTTTATATTCACGGAGCACGCTCCGATTGAGCACCGGCCGGCCTTTTCCTGCGCGCCAGCGCATAAAAAAAGCCCGCCGTGGCGGGTTTTCTGCTTCAATGGGCAAAAGAAAAGGCGCTTTCCACGGCGCTTGCGCCATGGAAGAGATGGATTGCACCAGACTTGAGGAGGAATGAAACATTAGCAAATCCCCAGGGAGCCGTGTTCAGGTCACCGTGGAGAACCCGGTTTCCCAGGGCGGGCGTCTGGACTGCATTCGTCAGGCGTCCCTCGCAAGATGGAGGGCAGCACACGGAATACCGTTCACTGCACCCTTTATTCGCAAGCTTGTAAGGTCGGCACTGCGACGAGAATCACGCACTCTCCAGGGATTTGCAAATTTTATTTCGCTTCTTGTATAGTGTTCAGCAGGTTCTGCACCCGGTCAAGGTACGCCTCCTGCTGTCTTTTCAGCTGCAGCAATTCATCCGCCAGTTCAAAGGCCAAGAAGGTTAACAGGACATCCTTGCCCTGTACCCCGCGGGACCTAGCAACCTGGGCTTCATACCGCTTTTGGACGAGGTCGATGGCCTCCTGGATCCGGGACGTGTCCGCCCCGGGCTTGACGGCTATCGGAACTCCTAAAACGGCAAGATTGGTGGTGCCGGACATGAACCCTACTCCGCGCCTTGATGTTCCTGAATTTTGCGAACGATCGCGTCAATTCTGGCCACGGCATTCCTGCGGAGAGCCTTCTCGTCCTCAAGAGCCTGGCGAATCGTACGGTTCTCTTCCTTCAGCACAGAACATTGCTCTTCAGCATCAGCCAGAAGGGTGCGGGCCTGCGTCGCCGCCGCCAGCAGATCCTTATTCCGGACCAGGAGGTCCTGAATCTCTGATTCAAGCTGTTCGAGAATGTCCATGGCCTAGCCTATAGCACCCCGGCAGGCCTTTGGCAAGGACGGCCAGCGCTCAAAACGCAGCTGGACGCCCGCGCAGAGACACAAAAAGCGACTATTTTTTCAAATACTTGCCAAGGTTTCTTTGTTTCTGCCTCGCCACGGCCAGCTCGCCTTCCGGGACATCCTTGGTGATGGTGGAGCCAGCGCCTATGGTGGCGTTGTCGCCCACGGACACCGGTGCCACGAGGGCCGTGTTGGAGCCGATGAAGGCATGGGAGCCGATGGCGGTCTTGAACTTGTTCTTCCCGTCGTAGTTGCAGGTGATGGTGCCAGCGCCGATGTTGGTGCCGGCGCCGATCTCGGCATCGCCGAGGTAGCTCAGGTGGTTGGCCTTGGCGCCGGGGCCGAGGTGCGACTTCTTGAGCTCCACGAAGTTGCCCACGTGGGCGTCCACGTCGATGTGGGCGCCGGGGCGCAGGCGCGAATAGGGGCCGACGAGCGCGCCCCGGCCGACATGGGCCTGCTCGACGTGGGTGAAGGGCCTGATTTCGCAGCCGCCGTCGATGCGCGCGTCGCGGATCACGCAGTTGGCGAAGATGCGCGCGCCGGAGCCGATGCTGGTTCTGCCCGTCACCTCGCAGGGGCCGGTGATTTCGGCGCCGGGCTCGATGCTGGCAAAGGGGCTGATGCGCACAGTCTCCGGCGAGTGCAGGATCACGCCCGACTCGAGCAGGGCCCGGTTGATGCGCTCCTGCAGGATGCGCTCTGCGCCCGCCAGCTCCAGGGGGGAGTTCACCCCGAGCAGGCTCTCGTCGTTGCCGCACACGATGCCCATGACCTTGGCGCCGTCCTCGAGAGCCAGGGCCACGAGATCGGTGATGTAGTACTCGCCGCTCCTGTTGGCGTTGTCCACCCGGGGCAGAAGACGCTCGGCCAGATCCATGCGGATCAGGTAGAGGCCGGCGTTGACCTCGCCCGTGCTGACGCCGTACTTGGCCTCGTCGTAGTCCTTGGCCTCGACGATGCCCGCAATGTGGCCGTCCTGGCGCACCACGCGTCCGTAGGAGCCGGGATTGTCCAGATTGATGGTGGCAAAGGCGAGATCGGCCTTCTGCGCCTGGGCGGCGAAGTCCCGGATCACCTCGGCCGTGACCAGAGGCGCGTCGCCGTTGACGACGAGCACGGACTCGGCGCCTGACGCTTTCAGCGCAGGCATGGCCTCGCGCAGGGCGTGTCCTGTGCCGAGCTGCTCTTTCTGCAGGACGAAGCGGCCGTTCGGGATGGCCTGCTCCACGAGCTCGTGCCTGTGGCCGGCAACGATGAAGATCTCCTCGCCGAACTCGGGCTCGAGCGCGGCCAGGACAACGGCGAGCATGGGCTCGCCAAGCACCGTCTGCAGGACTTTGGGACGGTCGGAATGCATGCGGGTGCCCTTGCCGGCGGCAAGGACGAGGGCTGCTTTCTTGCTCATGAAGACTCCTTGTATGTCAGCCTGCCGGCACGGCCTAGGCCTGCCGGAGGCGATTGCGCGCAGATGCTGCGTGGGAAGGGTCCGGCAGCCGGCCGGAAGCCGGCCTGCGCATTCTTACGCCAAGCGCCCTGCCGGCAGCAAGGAAAACGCCCCTACTCGCCGGCAAAGGACTTGAGCAGGGCAACACGGGTCCGGGACATGCTGATCTGCGATCGTATGGCCTCCACCGTGGACTGCGAGGCACCGGCATACCTGTCCTGGAAGGCCTGCGACATGGCATCCCGGTAGCTGGTCCAACGGCGCTGCGCATCCTTGAGCGAGGCGCGGCACTCGTTGGGCGCCACCGACATTGCGCAGGACTTCTCCGCCCTGGCGAGGGCGGCGCTCTCCTGCTTGTCCCACCAAGCTTCCGCCATGGCAAGGCAATCGACCTCCTCGTCCACGGCATGGGCCCTGCGCATGCAGGTCTCGTAGCCGGGGGCAAGCTCTTCGGCTGGCGCGACGCAGGGCAGGAGAAGGCCTGCGCCAAGCAGGACAAGGAAGGTCATGGCATTGAACTTCATGGATGAAACCTCTTCAAAAGGCAGATCGGCGAAGCGCCGTCCTGTCTTCCCTATCCTGCTTTGGGCCGGCTGAAAAGCCTGCACGGCCAAGCACGCAAGGCGGCCCTCCCGCCGGCGCCCCTAGGGGCTGGCAGAAGGGCCGCCTGCTGTTCAGCGTCTATGCCGCGCCTAGCGTTCGGCGCGCGTCTCGCCGGCAAAGGCAAGGGCGCCGTCCCTGACGGAGACCGTCACGTGCTGGCCGTCGCGTATCTCGCCCTGGATGATGAGCTTGGCCAGAGGCGTCTCGACGTTGTGCTGCACGTAGCGCTTGAGGGGCCTCGCGCCGTAGAGCGGGTCGTAGGACTCATCGGCCACGAAGGCCTTGGCCTCGGGCGTGAGGTCGAGGGTGATCTTGCGGTCCTGGAGGAGCCGGCGCAGGTGGTCGAGCTGGAGCTCGACGATGCGCTCGACCTGGTCGCGTCGCAGGGGCAGGAAGACCACGGTTTCATCGATGCGGTTCAGGAACTCGGGCCTGAAGTGCGTCTTGAGCTCGGCCAGCACGGCCTCCTTGGCGCCCGGCTTGAGGCTACCGTCCGAGGCTATGCCCGAGAGCAGGTGGTTCGATCCGAGGTTCGAGGTCATGATGACGATGGTGTTCCTGAAGTCCACGGTGTGGCCCTGGCTGTCGGTGAGACGACCGTCGTCGAGCACCTGCAGAAGGATGTTGAAGACGTCGGGATGGGCCTTCTCGATCTCGTCGAGCAGCACCACGGAATAGGGCTTGCGGCGCACGGCCTCGGTGAGCTGGCCGCCTTCCTCAAAGCCCACGTAGCCTGGCGGGGCGCCGATGAGGCGGGAGACGGAGAACTTCTCCATGTACTCGCTCATGTCGATGCGCACGATGTTGTCCTCGGTGTCGAAGAGCGCTTCGGCGAGGGTCTTGGAGAGCTCGGTCTTGCCGACGCCCGTGGGGCCGAGGAAGAGGAAGGATCCCGTGGGCCGGCCAGGATCCGAGAGGCCTGCGCGGGCTCGCAGAACCGCATCGGCCACGGCCTTGACGGCCTCGTCCTGGCCCACGACCCTGAGGTGGAGCTGGTCTGCCAGCTTGAGGAGCTTCTCGCGCTCGGACTGCAGAAGCCGGGTCACGGGGATGCCGGTCCAGCGGGCGACAATCTGGGCGATGTCGTCGGGGCCGACCTCCTCGCGCAGCAGGCGCTGCTCGTCCTGCGCTGTGCGGGAGCACTCCTCGAGCTCCTTCCTGAGGCGGGGGAGGGTCGCGTAGGTGAGCTCCGAGGCGCGACTGAGGTTGCCGGCGCGCTTGGCCTCGTCGATCTGGTTCCTCGTGGTCTCGATTTCGGCCTTGAGGCTGCGGATCCGGTCGATCTCGCCCTTCTCGCGCTCCCACTGCTGGCGCAGGGAGGCCTGCTGGGCCCTGAGCTCGGCGAGCTCGTTCTCCAGCTTGCCGAGGCGCTCGCGGGAGGCCTCGTCCTCCTCCTTGCGCAGAGCCTCGCGCTCGATCTCGAGCTGCATGGCCTTGCGGTTCACCTCGTCGAGCTCCGTGGGCAGCGAGTCGATTTCGGTGCGGATCATGGCGCCGGCCTCGTCGATGAGGTCGATGGCCTTGTCGGGCAGTTGCCTGTCGGGGATGTAGCGACTGGAGAGCACCACAGCCTCTACCAGGGCGGAGTCGCTGATGCGCACGCCGTGGTGCACCTCGAAGCGCTCCTTGAGGCCCCTGAGGATGGAGATGGCGTCCTCGACGCTGGGCTCCTCGACCAGCACGGGCTGGAAGCGGCGCTCCAGGGCCGGATCCTTTTCGATGTACTTGCGGTACTCGTCCACGGTGGTGGCGCCGATGCAGTGCAGCTCGCCCCTGGCCAGCATGGGCTTGAGGAGGTTGCCCGCATCCATGGAGCCCTCGGTCTTGCCGGCGCCCACGATGGTGTGCAGCTCGTCGATGAAGAGGATGATCTTGCCCTCGCTCTTCTCGACTTCCTTGAGCACGGCCTTGAGACGCTCCTCGAACTCGCCGCGGTACTTGGCGCCCGCGATGAGGGCGCCCATGTCCAGGGCGAAGAGCTGGTGGCCCTTGAGGTTCTCGGGCACGTCCCCTTTGACGATGCGGAAGGCCAGGCCTTCCACTATGGCGGTCTTGCCGACGCCGGCCTCGCCGATGAGGACGGGGTTGTTCTTGGTGCGCCGCGAGAGGATGCGCACCACGCGGCGTATCTCCTCGTCCCTGCCGATGACAGGGTCGAGCTTGCCGTCGCGGGCGTCCTTGAGCAGGTCGCGGGCGAACTTGGCCAGAGCCTCCACCGTATCCTCGGGGTTGGCGCTGGTGACGCGGCGGCCGCCGCGCAGGGCCTCCATGGCCTGCACGAAGCTGACGCGGGATATCTTGTATTCGGCGAGCACCTTACCCAGAGGGGAGCTCGGCGGAACGTCCGTGAGGGCGCAGAAGAGGTGGTCGACGCTGACGTACTCGTCCTGCATCTTCTTCGCCTCTTCCTGGGCCTGGGTGACGCACTTGGCCAGCTCCGGCGTGAGCATGACCTTGGTGGGGTCCATGCCGGGACCGGAGACGGAGGGACGCTTCTTCAGCATCTCCTCCAAGGCCACGCCGAAAGCCTTGAGCGGGACGCCCATCTTCTCCAGGATGCTGGGGACGATGCCCTTGTCCTGGCGGACGAGGGCAAGGGCGAGATGGCCCGTGTCGATGCCCTGGTGCCCCATGCCGGCGGCCAGGCCCTGGGCATCGCTGATGGATTCGCGTGCCTTGTCGGTAAACTTTTCGATGTTCATGACTTCCTCCTTCCCCTCCGGATGGCCAGATCGAAGGCCTAGTTCCCGGAGGGAGGCATTCCTCTAGCTGGCTGGAGTCTGTCCGGACCCTGCGTCCGGGACCTAGTCCTCGGCGTCGAAGCCCTGCAGGCTCTGCACTTCGCGCTCGAGCTGGTCGATGCGCTCGAGCAGGTCCACGATGATGGTCCCGCCCACCACAGGCAGCTCGAAGTCGGCGCAGATGCGCTCCAGCTTGCGGACGCGGTAGACGTCGCCCTCGCTGAAGAGGGTGCAGGCGTCGGTTTCCGTGCGGTCCAGCCATTCAAGCTGGAGCAGGTCGTCGAGGCGATCCCGGGCGAGGCCCGTCAGCTCCAGAAAGTCTTTCTCCGTGATGAGGGAGAGCGCAGGCCCCTGGCCCCGCCCTGCCCTGTCTGAAAATCTGCTCATGCTTGACTCCCGCGGCCCTAGGCGCTGAAGGTCGAGACGCGCTTGAGCTCTTCCCAGAGCCTGCGCTCCTCGTCGGTGATCTGGGACGGCACCTTGACGGCCACCTTGGCGATGAGGTCGCCCCTGGCGCCGGCAGGGCCGAGGCCGCGTCCCTTGATGCGGAACTTCCTGCCGGACGAGGTGCCGGCAGGCAGCTTGAGTTCGATGTCGCCCTCCAGGGTGTGCACCCTGACCGTGCCGCCGAGCACCGCATCCCAGGGAGCGACGCCGGCGTCGCATTCGAGGTTGGCGCCCTCCACCCGGAAGACGGGATGGGGCTTGTAGCGCACCGTGAGGAAGAGGTCGCCGGGGCCGGCGGGACCCTGGCGGCCCTGGCCGGACAGGCGCAGCTTCTTGCCCTCCTGGATGCCTGCGGGAATGTTGATCTTGAGGGTCCTGACCCCGCTGTCGCCCTGGACGGAAATGCTCTTGACGCCGCCGGCCTGCACGTCCTCGAGGCTGAGGGAGACCTCGGCCTCCGTGTCGCGACCGCGGGAGGGCTGGCCGGTGAAGCCGCCGAAGGGCGAGCCTTCCGGCCTGCGACCGGCGCCGCGCGCAAAGGGGCTGCCTCCGCCGAAGAGGGACTCGAAGAAGTCCGAGAAGCCGGAGCCGCCCATGCCACCCATATCCTGGCCGTTGAACGTGAAGTGGAAGTTGCCGCCGGGACCGAAGGGGCCGCCGCCCTGGGCTGCCTGCTCCCAGTCGGGTCCCAGCTGGTCGTAGAGCTGGCGCTTCTTGGGGTCCTTCAGCACTTCGTAGGCCTCGTTGACCTCCTTGAACTTTTCCTCCGCCTGCTTGTCGCCGGGGTTGAGGTCGGGATGGTACTTGCGGGCCAGCTTCTTGTAGGCCTTGGCGATGGTCTGATCATCGGCGCCACGTTCGACGCCAAGCAAATTGTAGTAGTCTTTATAAGAAACTGCCATACACACCTCTTGAATGCGGAACAAGCCGTAATGCCCTTACCTGAAGCAGGCTGCTACATTGGCGACTCGCGCAGACTGCGTCCTGATGCAGAAAACTCCATGCCAGACGTCGCCGCGGGACTGGGATCCCCAACGCATTGCGGATTAACTGCTTTCTTCAGGCTCAAAGATAAGCATGGGAAAGCACGCGTCAAGCGGCCTGCCAAAAGAAAGGGCCGCCCGCATCGGACGGCCCGCAAAGGGACCGGCGCCCTGGATCCAGGGCGCCGGAAAGGGGGAAGGGCTACACGATGCCGTGCTCGCCCGGCTTTTCGTACTCCTCCTTCTGGGCAGCGCGCACGTAGAACTCGGTGCTGCCGAGGGCCAGGAGGATGGGAGAGGCCACGTAGATGGACGAGTAGGTGCCGACGATGACGCCGACCAGCATGGTGAGGGCAAAGGAGTGGATGACGCCGCCGCCCAGGATAAAGAGGGCCAGGGTGGCCATGATGGTGGTGCCGGAGGTCAGCACCGTGCGGGCCAGGGTCTGGTTGATGGAGCGGTTGATGAGGTAGTCGAGCTGCCTGTCCTGGTGGGTGCGCAGGTTCTCGCGCAGGCGGTCGTAGACGATGATGGTGTCGTTGAGGGAGTAGCCGATGATGGTCAGGATGGCCGCCAGGACGTTGAGGTCCACGTCCACGCCCATGATGGCGAGCACGCCCAGGGAGATGCACACGTCGTGCATGAGGCAGACGATGGCGCCGAGGGCGAAGTTGAGCCGCAGGAGGAAGCAGACCACGAGGGTCACGCCGAGGGCAAAGCACACGAGCGTGCCGGTGCCCATGGCGCCGGCCAGGAAGTGCTCGCTCACCCAGCCGAGGGCGTAGGTGCCGCCCCAGAGGCAGGCCGCCATGGCGGCGCCCGCCATCCAGCGCTGCTCGAAGCGGCCGGAGATGTAGACCGCGATGATCAGGATGGCGTAGAAGAGGGCGTTGAGGCCCTTTTCGGTGAGGTCCTTGCCGACCTTGGGACCGACGACCTCGAGGCGCTCGATGGTGGCGGGGTTCTCGGCAAAGCCCTTCTTGAGGGACTCCTCGATGCGGGTGCGCAGGTTCACGGAGGACTCGGTGCCCGAAGAGAAGCGCAGGAGATAGTCCTTGCCGGTGTCGCCGAAGCTCTGGATGGAGAGCCCGGCGAGATCGTACTTTTCAAGGCCCTTCTTCAGCGTCTCGTCGGCGATGTTGTCCTTGAACTGCACCTGGGCGATGACGCCGCCGGCGAAGTCGATGCCCATGCGCAGGCCGGAGCCCGCCAGCATGACGGCGAGGGAGGCAATGATGCACAGGGCGGAGATGAGGAAGCCTATCCGGCGCTTGCCGATGAAGTCGATGTTGACGTTGTCTTTGACGAACTGCAGTGGCATGGATCCCTCCCCGCTAGATGCTCAGGGCCCGGCCGCCGCGGCTGCGGGCCCAGGCTTCGAAGATGGTGCGGGACACGAAGACCGCGGTGAACATGGAGCCGAGTATGCCCAGAGAAAGCGTGACGGCGAAGCCGCGCACCGGGCCGGTTCCGAACTGGTAGAGGATGACGGCCGTGATGATGGTAGTCAGGTTGGAGTCGAAGATGGCGACCGAGGCGTGGTCGAAGCCCGTCTTCACGGCTGCCAGGGGCGTGAGCCCGTGGCGCATCTCCTCGCGTATGCGCTCGTAGATGAGCACGTTGGCATCCACGGCCATGCCTATGGTGAGGACGATGCCGGCGATGCCGGGCAGGGTCAGCGTGCCGCCGAAGGCGGACATGCCGGCCAGGATGATGAGCAGGGTGAAGAGGAGCATGCCGTCGGCAATGAAGCCCGAGAGCCCGTAGTAGATGGCCATGAAGGCCATGACCAGCAGGGCGCCCACGAGGCCGGCCCTGAGGCCGCTGTCGATGGACTCCTGGCCGAGGGAGGGGCCGACGGTGCGCTCTTCGAGCACGGTGACCGGGGCCGGCAGGGAGCCGGCGCGCAGGACGATAGCGAGATCCTGGGCTTCGGAGGTGGTGAAGCTGCCGGAGATGGAGGCGCGGCCGCCGCCGATGCGCTCGCGGATGACAGGCGCAGAGTAGACCTTGCCGTCGAGCACGATGGCCATGCGCTTGCCCACGTTCTCGGCCGTGACGCGCTCGAAGACCGTGGCGCCGCGACTGTTGAAGTTGAGGGCCACGTAGGACTGGTTCATGGAGTCGAAGGCGGGCCTGGCGTCGGAGACGTCTTCACCGGTGAGCATGGCGTCGCGCTCCACGCAGATGGTGCCGGCCTGCTTCTCGAGGCTGCCGTGGGACTTCTCGAGCAGGGGCAGGGAGATGACGCCCGCGGGGAGCACCGCCTGCTTGCCGTCCACGTCGTCGCGGACAAGGTGGAACTCGAGGTGGGCGGTCTGGCCCAGCAACTGGACGGCGCGGCGCGGATCCGAAATACCGGGCAACTGGACCTGGATGCGGTTGCCGGCCTGCTTGCGAATGTCGGGTTCGGCAACGCCGAACTGGTCGATACGGTTGCGGATGGTGCGCAGAGCCTGGTCCATGGTGAGCTCTTCCAGGCGGGTGATCTCCCTGGGGTCGAACTGCGCGGTGTAGCGCAGCTGGCCGGACTCGCCGCGCTGGGGCTCGCTTAAGACCAGCTGCGGGAAGCGCTTGGCGCAGAGCTCCTTGAGGCCGGCTTCGTCGTCGGCGCGGGGCAGCAGGAACTCCAGGGTGGAACCGCCCACCACGTGGGGGCGCAGGACGACAATCTTCCTGTCCAGCGCCTCGCGGCGCAGATCCTGGCCGGCAAGGGCCAGGGAGTTGGTCACGGCTTTGCTCACCTCGACGCCGAGGGTCAGGTGGATGCCGCCACGCAGGTCAAGGCCGAGGTTGACCCGGCTGTCTGGAAGCAGCTTCTGCAGGCCGGGCCCGACAAAGTTGGGCAGGGCGTAGGCCAGCGTCAGCAGCAGCACAGCGAGAATGATGAGGACACGCCATCTCGTTCCGAACATGTTCACTCCAGAAAAAAAGAAAGCCTCCGCGGCCTTTGCGCCAGACGGCGGCAAAGTCCGCGGAAAACGGGCGGATCCGGCACTTCCGCCAGGAGGCCTTCCCCCTGCGGAAGCGGATCGGAGCATCCCGCTGTATTATTAAGGATGCAGCCGGGACTACTTCTTGGGGGAAGCGTCGGCCGGAGCGTCCAAGGACTTGCCGTCCTTGTTGGTGATGCCGGCCACGGCGGCCCTGCTCATTCTGAGCTGGGCGGTGCCGCACTCGAGAACCACCTCGGTGTCGCTGATTTCGATGATGCGGCCGATGAAGCCGGCGCTGGTCATGATCCAGTCGCCCTTCTTCAGCTCGGAAAGCATCTGCTTGTGGGCCTTCTGGCGCTTCTGCTGGGGACGGATGAGCAGGAACCAGAAGATGACGAACATCAGGATGAGGGGCAGGAACTGGAGCAGCATGTCGGAGCCGGACGGCTGGCCGGCGGCCGCGCCCTGCGGGGCCATGGCTAAGGCTTCGGTGACAAAGGACATGGAATACCTCCGGAAGGATATGCGCATCCGTCCCCGGCGCCGGCCGGCGCGCGCGGACGGAAAAAGTTTTCAGGCAGTCGGAGCATGTAACCTGTACGGGCCGTTCTTGCAAGCCATGGCCAACCGACAAGTTCCTTGACAAAACCCAAGTCCCGACTATACTTGCGACCTTAAATTTTACAACAGCGGCGCCGAGCGCGCCTGGAGGAAAATATGTCCAGTCTACAGAATGCCACCAAGACCGCCGACGGCGTCATGGTCAACGGTTTCCTGGTCTCCCCGACCATCGACAAGTGCGACGGCTGCGAGCGCGTCCGCGAATTCGAAGGCGAGAAGTTCTGCTCCAGCTATCCCAACCCTGCCCGCAAGTGGGTGGGTGGCCGCTGCAACTTCGCGACCCACGTCAAGCTTGAAGCCGCGGCTGCCCAGAAGGTCAACCCTCTGAAGGCCTCCAAGCGCGCCGCCAAGGGCCACTAGGCCTGATGGCGCCGTCTGCTAAGGACGGCAGCGACAAGCAAGAAATCACGGCAAGGAGGCTTTTACGCCTCCTTTTTTTTCTTCCGGCCGCAAGGCCTGAGCCCCACCCCCTGCCCCGCCAGCGGAGGCGCCCATGGCAAACACAGAACTCTCCACGATTCTCGACTACCTCGACGGCCTGTCCGGCAGCGTAGAAACCATCCAGGCCAGGCTGACGGCCTGCCAAGCCGTCGGTCCGGAAAGCGGCGGGCAGGGCGAGGCGAAGAAGGCCGCCCTCATAGAGAAATGGCTCAAGGCCATGGGGATCAGCGACATCGTCCACTGCGACGCCCCCGACGAACGCGTCAAGGAGGGCCTGCGGCCCAACTTCATTGCCACCATACCCGGCAAGTCCAAGCGCGCATTCTGGATCTTCGCCCATCTGGACGTCGTGCCCGCGGGCGACCGCGCCCTCTGGAACACCGACCCCTGGACGGTCGTCCGCAACGGCGACACGCTCTACGGCCGTGGCGTCGAGGACAACCAGCAGGCCATTGTCGGCATGCTGCTCCTCGCCCAGGCGCTGCTCCACAACAAGGTGGTGCCGGAACACACCGTAAAGCTCGTCTTCATGAGCGACGAGGAGTGCGGCAACGAAAAGGGCCTGGCCTACATGCTCAAGCACGAGCCCACGCTCTTTCCCCCTGACGACCTCTACCTCATTCCCGACGGCGGCCTGGCCGATGGCACGGGCATCGAGGTGGCGGAAAAGGCCATGCTCTGGCTCAAGTGCAGCGTCAAGGGCGTGCAGTGCCACGCATCCACGCCCCAGAAGGGCGTGAACGCCCTGGTGGCGGCCTCGGACATAATCCTCTCCCTCACGGGCCTGGCCAAGGACTTCTCCCAGACCGACCCGCTCTTCGATCCCCCAAAGTCCACCTTCGTGCCCACCAGGCACCTGGAGAACGTCCCCAGCGTCAACATCGTGCCAGGCTCCGACGTCTTCTACATGGACTGCCGCCTCGTGCCCGGCATCGACCGCTCGGCCGTCATCGCCAAGGCGCGCGAGCGCGCCCGCGCCGTGGCCAAGCGCAGGGGCGTCGGGGTGGAGGTCGAGCCCGTCCTGAACCAGCCGGCCACCCAGACGGCCACGGAAGCGCCGGTGGCGAGCCTGCTCTCGGCCTGCCTTGCCAAGGCCAGCGTCAAGGCGAAGTTCATAGGCATAGGCGGAGGCACGCTGGCAGCCCTGCTCCGGCGCCGGGGCATTCCCGCCGTCGTGTGGAGCACCATCGCCTCCTCCTGCCACGAGCCCAACGAGCACAGCTCCATCCAGTCCACCATCGACGACACCAAGGTCTTCGCCCTCATGGCGATGCGCGCCAAGCCATGAACGGCGACTTCGACTGCATCGTCGTCGGCGGAGGCCACGCCGGCTGCGAAGCCGCGGCGGCCCTAGCCAGGCTCGGGCACCGGACCCTGCTCGTCACCGGCAACGTCGACCGCCTAGGGCACCTCTCCTGCAACCCCGCCATCGGCGGCCTTGCCAAGAGCCACATGGTCCGCGAACTCGACGCCCTCGGCGGGAGCATGGCCCTGTGGGCCGACCAGGCCGGCATCCAGATGCGCGTGCTCAACATGAGCAAGGGGCCAGCCGTCAGGGCGACCCGGGGCCAGATGGACCGCGAGGCCTACATGCACGCGGTCAGAAAGACCCTCTTTGCCCTGGAGAACCTGACCATATGGCAGGATCAGGCCGTCGCGCTGACCACGGGCGGCAGCCGCTGCACCGGCATACGCACCCGCCAGGGGCTCGTCTTCCGGGCGCGCGACGTGCTGCTCACCACGGGCACCTTCCTCAACGGCAAGATCCACATCGGCCTCGTGAGCATGCCGGCAGGCCGCCTCGGCGACGAGCCCTCGGTGGGCCTGAGCCAGAGCCTGGCCGACCTCGGCATCGAGCTTGGCCGCCTCAAGACGGGAACGACGCCGCGCCTGCTCGCCCGATCCATCGACTTTTCGCGCCTCCAGGCCCAGGGCTCGGACAGGCCGCTCCCGCAGTTCAGCTTCCACGGCCCAAGGCCAGGCCTTCCCCAGACCGTGTGCCACGTCACCTGGACCAACAGGCTGGCCCACGACGTCATCCGCGAAGGCTTCGACAGATCACCCCTCTTCACGGGCGTCATCAAGGGCACCGGCGCCCGCTACTGCCCCTCCATCGAGGACAAGGTGGCCCGCTTCCCCGACAGGGACCGCCACCACGTCTTTCTGGAGCCCGAGGGCCTGGAGAGCCCGGAAGTCTACTGCAACGGCATCTCCACCAGCCTCCCCCTCGACATTCAGCTGCGCATGATCCACGCCATCGAAGGCCTGGAGCATGCCGTCATGGTCAGGCCCGGCTACGCCATCGAGTACGACTACGCCAATCCCACCCAGCTGAAGAAGACCTTCGAGACCAAGGCCGTGGACGGCCTGTGGTTCGCGGGCCAGATCAACGGCACCTCAGGCTACGAGGAGGCCGCGGCCCAGGGCATGTGGGCAGCCCTCAACATTTCCTGCAGCCAGCGGGACCTCGACCCCTTCCTGCCCCGCCGCGACGAGGCCTACATGGCGGTGCTCGCCGACGACCTCGTCACCCTCGGCACCCAGGAGCCCTACCGCATGTTCACCTCGCGCGCCGAGCACCGCCTGCTTTTGCGCGAGGACAACGCCGACCTGCGCCTCACGCCCGAAGGACGGCGCATCGGGCTTGTGGACGACGCGCTCTGGGAGTCCTTCCAGCGCCGCCGCGAGGCCGTCGCCTCCGCCGAAGCCTTCCTTGAAACGGAGCGGCCCGATGCCGAAGAGCTTGGCGAAGGCTTTGCAGAGGAGGGTGCGGCGCTCGGCGGCAGGACCTTTGCCGAGCTGCTGCGCCGGCCCGAAATGGAGCTCGAACGGCTCGCCAGCCTCTCCCCACGGCTGGCCGGCGCCCTGCCGGAAGACGGATTCACCCGCCAGACCGTGCAGTCCAACGTCAAGTACAAGGGCTACATGGAGCGCCAGCAGGCCATGGTGGCCCGCTCGCTCAAGCTCGAGGAGACGCCCCTGCCAGAGGGCCTCGACTACGGCCAGGTGGCCGGCCTCTCCGCCGAGGTGGTGGAGAAGCTCAGGCGCATCCGGCCGGCCAGCCTCGGCCAGGCCGGCCGCATCTCCGGCGTGACGCCGGCCGCCGTGGACTGCCTCGAGATCCATCTGCACAAGCTGGGGCTCCTGCGCCTGCGGCGGCCCAAGAGCGCAAGTCCCGCACGCTGAGACAAGAACCGGTGACGCAAGGGCCGGCACCCGTCCCGGCACGCCTGCAGCGGCCATCCTGCAAGGCATCTCGGCCTCGCGCATCCTGTTGACCGTCCCCGTGGACGGGCGTAATATTTTTTGTCTTTTTTCTTATATTCCATGTTTCTGCGCTCTGCCGGCCTTCCCACCGGAGCCTGCAGGCGCCAGCTGCACCAGGGGGACACTGTGGACGGCGGAAGCGAAGGCCGAAGCATCTGGGCCCGGCTCGGGCATTTTTTCGGCCACAACGAAGACGAAAGCCTCGAGCGGGCCATCATCGACGCCCGCGCCGAGGGCGAGGTGGAAGCCGAAGAGGAGTCCATGCTCCTCGGCATCCTGCGCTTCAACGATCTCAAGGTTGAAGACACCATGACGCCCCGGACGGACATCGACTGCGTCTCCCAGAACGCCACTATTCGCGAGGCGGTCTCCGCCGTCATCGCGTCCGGACACTCGCGCATCCCCATCTACAAGGACACCCGCGACAACATCGTGGGCATCGTGCACGCCAAGGACCTGCTCAGCTGCCTCGCGGAGCCGGGCCAGCAGGACAGGCAGGTCTCCTCCATCATGCGCGAGCCCTTCTTCGTTCCAGAGACCAAGAACATCCGCACCCTGCTCCAGGAGTTCCGCACCCAGAAGCAGCACATCGCCATCGCGCTCGACGAGTACGGCGGCACCTCCGGCCTCATCACCATCGAGGACGTGCTCGAGGAGATCGTGGGCGACATCGAAGACGAGCACGACAAGCCCTCCCAGGAGGACATCCGCGACATGGGCCAGGGCGTCTACGAGATGTCGGGCCGGGCCTTCCTGGAGGATCTGGCCGAGCTCGGCATGCCCCTGGAAAGCGACGAGGTGGACACCATCGGCGGCTACCTCTCCACCGAAGCCGGCCACGTGCCGGCGGCAGGCGAGACCTTCACCGTCGAAGGCTGGAAGTTCACCATCCTGGACGCGGACAAGAAGCACATCAAAAAGCTCTCCGCCTGCCGCGCCAGGCAGGAAGAGGCCTCCTAGACGCCGGCACGCCCCTCTGGCGAAGCGCAAGCAATGAGCGCACAAGTTTCAGGACTCACGTCAAGGCTTCCGGCAGGACTGGCAGGCATAGCCTGCGCGAGCCTTGGCCTGTGGCTCGGCTTTCCCAGCGATCTGCCCTCCCTCCCCCTGCTCTGCCTGCTCTATCCCGCAGGGCTCGCCCTGCTCTCCCGCCATGCCCGAAGCTGGCGCTCCGCCCTGCTCTGGGGCTGGGCAGCCGGCATCCCCGGACACTTCGCGGCCCTCTACTGGCTGGCGCTGCCTCTCTCGCAGGTGGGAGGCCTACCGCTGCTGGCCGCGGTGCCTCTGGCCCTGCTCGTCTGCTGCGGGCTATCCATACAGTGCGCCGTCTTCACCCTTTTCTGCTGGCGCTTCTGGCAGCCCCGGCTCCTGTCGAGCGGCCTGGCCATGGGCCTGGCCTGGCATCTTGCCGAGCACGGCTTCGCCCTGGCCTTCGGCTTTCCCTGGCTTCCGCTGGCAGGCGCCCTTGCGGCCCAGCCCCTGCTGGTGCAGACGGCAGGCTTTGCCGGCGCCTTCCTGACCTCGGGCTTCTGGGCCATGGCGGCCCTGCTGGCAGCCGGCTCCATGCTCGGCGGCGGACTGCGCAGCGCGGGCGCGGCCGCCGTCCTTGCCCTGGTCCTGGCGGGCTAC
>JAEEPQ010000022.1 GCA_016284885.1 Desulfovibrio sp. | reverse complement strand
CCGGCCGCATGCGCCATGCAAGCATCGCCCTCAAGCTCATGCGCAGCACCTCCTACGGTGAAAGCGCAGAGCTGGCGGCCGAGCTCGACGAGCTCAACAGGACGCGGCGCTACACCGAAAGCCTCATCCTCGACGAGGCCAGGGAGCAGGCCCGCAGGCAGACCAAGGACGGCCCCGTCACGGGACTGGTGCTCTACGGCAAGCAGTGGCACCCCGGCGTCATCGGCATCGTGGCCACGCGCATCATTGAAGAGTTCAACGTGCCCTGCATCATCGTCTGCGACGACAAGGACACGCTCAAGGGATCCGGCCGCTCCATCCCCGGCTTCGACCTCTACGCCGGCCTTGCGGAGATACCGGACCACCTGCTGGCCTTCGGCGGCCACAAGCAGGCCGCAGGCGTGCGCATCATGCCGGGGCAGCTGGACGCCTTCCGGCGCGACTTCCAGGAGATGACCAAGCGACGCCTCGGCGCCACGCCGGCCCCCGCCCTCGCCGTGGACGGCGTCATCGGCTTCAGGGACGCAGCCAGGCCTGAGCACCTGCGCGAGCTGGCCCTGATGGAGCCCTTCGGCCCCGGCAATCCGGAGCCCGTCTTCGTCTCCAATCCCTTGGAAATTCTGGGGCGGACCACCTTCCGCAACCACCCCGACAGCGTGGACCTCAACCTCAGGGACACGGTCGACGGCTGCGTGCTGCACGCCAAGGCCTGGGGCTTTGCCCAGGACATCACGGCCCAAATGGTGCACGACACCATCCGCATCGCTTTCACCCTGCGCACGGAGAACCGCTTCGGCCTCATGGGGCCGGAGATCACCGTCAAGGACTGGGGGCCTGCGGACAAGCCCATCGCCGATGCGCCGGCCCAGACGGGGCTCGTCGCGGACGAGGAGGAAGGCGTCGGCGAAGAGGACGACGATCTGCCGGCCTAAGCCAACCCCGCTGAAAAGACATTGCCAAAGAGGGCTCCGCCAGGAGCCCTCTTCCTTTGCCGTCTACTGCTTCTTCGCAGGCACAAAGACGCTGCCGTCGGGCTTGAGGCCGAGCTTCTCCGCCCGGGCGTACCACTGGGCGGCAAGGGTGTCGTCCCTGTCGGTGCCGGCACCGGCGGCATAGCAGCTGCCAACGAAGATCATGGCCGGACCGTAGCCCTGGCTGGCGGCCTGCAGGCCCCACTGGAAGGCGTTGCGGGGATCCTTCTGGACTATGCCGCCCCGCATGAGCTGGTTGGCCAGGTTGAGCTGGGCTTCGGCATTGCCTGCCTGGGCGGCCTTCTCCGTCCAGGAGAGCCACTGGCCTTCATCCTTGGGCATGCCGGAGCCCGTCCTGCAGCAGTAGGCCATGCGCAGCATGCCCTCGGCGCTGCCGGCATCGGCTGCCTTGCGGTACCAGCGGGCCGCCTCGGCGGGATCCTGGGGCTGGCCGACGCCGTTGTCGGCAAGGCGCCCCATGACAAGCATGGCTTCGGGATTGCCGGCCTCGGCCAGCGGCGCAGCCAGCGTTCTTGCCTTGGCGTATTCGCCGCGGTTGTAGGCCGAAACGGCCTCGGCAGGCGTGCCCTGTGCCTGGGCGTTCTGCGCAAAGGCGTCCTGGCCTGCCGGAGCAAGGAGCATCATTCCTGCGGCAAGGGCCGCTGCAAGCGTCTTTTTCATAGGGAAAGCCTCTCCTGATGGTGGCTGGTGCCAGCTGATACAGCTTGGTTGCAGTCTGGTTTAGCGCTGGCTGCCGGCGCCAAGAAGGCGCCAGGCTGCCCTTTTCAAGTAGGCTACAGGGGGGACGAAGGCGCGTCAACGTGGATTTGGACACGCTTTCCGGCGTCTTGCCGAAGCAGTTCCGGCCTCCTGTCCGGACGCTTTTTTCCATATCCCCCCTGACTCGCAGTCCTTTCGCTCCAGCGGAGCCCGGCATTTTTCCATAGCCATTTAGGCGAAGCGATCTTATATTGGTAAATGCGCCACGCGCCCCTGCGAACGGGACCCAAGGCCCTTTCCAGGCCTGCCCCAACGTTCAGCTCCCTGCCGGCGCCTTCCGCCCCCCCTACTTCCGGACTCTTCCGAACGAGGCAAACGACATGCAAAGCTCCAGCTCCAAACGAGACGACCGCGACGTCATCGACGTGGAAGTCGTCGGCCAGGAGGAGAACGCCGGCTGGCGCCAGGACGGCGCGGGCCAGCGCTCGACCTACGTCCACATGACCTCGTCCATCGCCCAGGCGAACCGGGACAGGTCCATCTCCACCTTCGTCACCTTCTTCCTGCTCTTCTTCTGCCTCTTCCGCTGGGGCTTCCTTGCGGGCCTTGGCTTCTGCTTCTTCATGGCCATAGGCACTGGCATCGGCATCTGGCACAACATGCGCTGCGTGCTCGAAGGCCACAAGCCCGAGCCCTGGATAGCCCGCATCGCCACCTGGACCATTTCCATGACGCTGGTGGCATGTCTGGTCTAGACCAGGCCGAAGCTCCCGGCTGGAAGGTCTACCTCCTGCGCTGCGCCGACGGCACGCTCTACTGCGGATCGACCGTTGATCTGGCGCGCAGGCTGGCCCAGCACAATGGCGAGGCGCCGGGTGGCGCCCGCTACACCCGCTCCCGCAGGCCCTGCGAGCTCGCCTGCTTCGCCCCCTGTCCCGACAGGTCCTCGGCGATGAAGCTCGAGGCCCAGATCAAGCGCCTTGCCCGCAAGGACAAAATCGCCGCCCTCGAGGGCCGACTCACCCTCTTATGATATCCCTCTCCGTCGCTCTCTCCTTCTTTGCCACAGCCGTCCTGCTGGCCTACGCGCCGGGTCCCGACATCGTCTTCGTGCTCGCCCAGTCCGCCGTCTACGGCGCCAGGGCCGGCCTTGCCACCACCTGCGGCCTTTTGACGGGCCTGTGCGTGCACACGGCGCTGGTGACGGCCGGCGTGGCTGCCCTCATCCAGGCTTCGCCCACGGCCTTCCTCATCCTCAAGGCCGTCGGCGCCCTCTATCTGCTCTACCTCGCCTGGCTTTCCTGGCGGGCCGGCGCCATGCGCGCCGACGGCCTCAAGCCCGCCTTTCCCGGCTGCCTTGCCCTCTACCGGCGAGGCATCTTCATGAACGTCACCAACCCCAAGGTCTCCATCTTCTTCCTGGCCTTTCTGCCGCAGTTCTGCGATCCGGCCAGGGGGAGCGTGGCCTGGCAGTGCCTGCAGCTGGGGCTGGTCTTCATGCTGGCAACGCTCGTGGCCTTCTCCTCGGCCGCCCTGCTTGCGGGCCGCATCTTCTCCAGATTCAACGCCAGCGCCCGCGGCCAGATACTCCTCCAGAAGTGTTGCGCCCTCATCTTCGCGGGCCTTGCCGTCCTGCTTCTGGCCTCCCATGCCTAACGCCCTCCCCCGCCACCGATAGGCTGGACAGGCCCCTCTTCCGCCCGGACGGGCGCAGGCGCCCCCCTTCACCCCAACCGCCGCTAGGCACCTCTTCTTCCCTATGGATACGCACAAAAAGCATCTCGTCGCCCTGCGCGACCTCCCGCCGCAGGGAAAGGACTTCCTCGTCTGCGATCTGGCCGTCTGGTCCGAGCCCATCAAGGAATTTCACATGGACTGCCGCCTCGAGGGCATACCGGAGATGGAGCTGAACATCCTGCCCTCCACCGAGGGCTGGCTCCTTCGGGGGGCCGTGCGGGCCAGCGTGGTCGTTCCCTGCTCGCGCTGCGCCAAGGAAACGCCCCTGGCCATAGCCGAGGCCTTCGAGGACTACATCCAGATGCCCGACGAAGAGGGCGCGCTGCCTGAAGACGCGCTTTCCGAGGGCGACGACCACCTCCTCTTCGACCACGGCGCGGTCCTGCTCGATCTGGCGGCCGTGGCCTGGGAGCAGTTCGCGCTGGCGCTCCCGCCGACGCCCCTCTGCGATCCCGGTTGCAAGGGCCTTTGCCCCAAGTGCGGCCAGGATCTCAACGCCGGCCCCTGCGGCTGCGCGCGCGACGAGGGCGACCCGAGGCTGGCCAAGCTCCGGGGTCTCAAGCTGAAGAAGAGCTAGACAAGGCCCCGCTTGTCTGCTATTTATCCCTCCTTTGAAAAACCACCCGTTATCAGCGGGTTGGACACTGCCCAAGCTTCGGCCGCAAGGCCGCCCGGGCTTCCCTTGAGGACAGCCCGCCCAGCAGCGCAAACTTCGCAAGCGTCATTTTAAGGAGAAATACCATGGCTGTTCAGCAGAATAAAAAATCTCGCGCCCGCAAAGGCAACCGCCGCTCCCACGATCGCATCGCCATCCCCGCCGTGATCTACTGCAGCTCCTGCGGCAACCCCACCCTGCCCCACAGCGTCTGCCCCTCCTGCGGCAAGTACAAGACCAAGACGGTCGTGGAGCAGAAGAAGCAGGCCGAACAGGCTTAATCCCTCTATGCGGATACCAGCAGCCGTCAAGAACCCCCTACGTTTCACGTTTGACGCTTGAGAGCCTGCTTCCCCCGACCTGGGCGCGCCAGCGCCGGGACAGGACGGGAAGCGGGCTTTCGGCGCAGGCTTCCGGTCCTGACGGCGGCCTGGCCGCACGCAGCAACGCATCAACTCCAGGGAGGCGGCCCACGCTCCCCGGGCAGCAGTCCGGGACAGCCAAGCCGACGCAACGATGAGCGATCGCCCAGTTATCGCCGTGGACGCCATGGGAGGCGACTTCGGCCCCGCCGTGCTTGTGCCAGGAGCCATTGAAGCCTCGCGCCTCTACGGCGTGAAGGTGCTCCTCGTGGGCGACACGCCGAAAATGGCGCGCGTCGCGGAGGGCCTCGACTGCACGGGCGCGGAGTTCGACTACGTCCAGGCGGACGAAGTGGTGCTCATGAACGAACGTCCTGCGGACGTGCTCAGGCGCAAAAAGAACTCCTCCATCCAGGTTGGATGCCGCCTCGTACGCGAAGGCAAGGCCGACGCCGTGGTCAGCGCAGGCCACTCTGGCGCCGCCGTTGCCTGCGGCATGTTCATCATCGGCCGCCTCAAGGGCGTGGAGCGTCCCGCCCTGTGCACCCTGATGCCCACGGAAAAGAACCCCGTCATCGTGCTCGACGTGGGCGCCAACGTCGACTGCCGCCCCTACCACCTCTTCCAGTTCGGGCTCATGGGCGACGCCTTTGCGCGCGACATACTGAACTACGCCTCCCCCAGGGTGAGCATACTCTCCATCGGCGAGGAGGAGGGCAAGGGCAACAGCCAGGTCAAGGAGTCCTACGAGCTCCTGAAGCTGGCCAAGAACCTGAATTTCATCGGCAACGCGGAAGGGCGCGACATCTTCACCGGCAACGTGGACGTCGTGGTCTGCGACGGCTTCGTCGGCAACATCGTCGTCAAGATGGGCGAAGGCCTCGCCATGGCCCTGACCCGCATGCTCAAGAGCGTCTTCAAGTCGAGCCCCCTCGCCATGCTGGGAGGCCTGCTGGCCCGCGGCGCCTTCAGGAAGTTCAAGCGCACCATCGACTACGCCGAATACGGCGGCGCTCCCCTGCTCGGACTCAAGCGCCTCGCCATCGTCTGCCACGGCAAGTCCAACTCCAAGGCCATGACGAGCGCCATCCGCATGGCTGCCACCTTTGTGCGCAAGAACACCCAGGAAAAGCTTGCCGAGACCATCCAGACCAACGAGGAACTCACGCGCGTGCACAGGCAGCTGAACGCCTAGCCCCGGCGTCCCGGCAGGCTCTGGACGGGCCGGCAAGGCTTGTGCTTGGCGCGGCGGTACGCTATGTTTCCCGAAAAACAGTAGAGGTGAAGCTGTGAACCCCCTTTCCCCCGAAAAAGCCACTGCCGTCGTCACCGGCGGCTCGCGCGGCATAGGCAAGGCCTGCGCCCTCGAGCTGGCCAAGGACGGCTGGCAGGTGATCCTGACCTACGTGAGCCGCCCCGAAGCGGCCGAGCAGACGGTGGCCGAAATCGAGGCGCTCGGTGGCTGCGCCAAGGCCTGCCAGCTGGACGTGGCGGACTCCGCCTCCGTGGCTGCCTTCTTCAAGGACGAAGTCAAGGGCAAGGTCAACCTCGGCTGCCTCGTCAACAATGCCGGCGTGACCCGCGACGGCTTCCTCGTGCGCATGAAGGACGAGGATTTCGACGCCGTCGTCGGCACCAACCTGCGCGGATGCTTCCTCTGCACCCGCGAGGCCGCCAAGATCATGACCAAAAACCGCGCGGGCAGCATCGTCAACGTGGCCTCGGTCGTGGGCCAGATGGGCAACGCCGGCCAGGCCAACTACGCGGCCTCCAAGGCTGGCATCATCGGCCTCACCAAATCCAACGCCAAGGAGCTGGCCCTGCGCGGCGTGCGCGTCAACGCAGTGGCGCCCGGCTTCATCGACACCGAAATGACCAAGGTGCTTCCCGAAGAGCAGCGCAAGCTCTACGAGGAAAGCATCCCGCTCAAGCGCCTCGGCACGGCCGAGGACGTCGCCCAGGCGGTGGCCTTCCTGGCTTCTCCCAAGGCCAGCTACATCACGGGCCACGTGCTCGCCGTCAACGGCGGCATGTACTGCTAGCTGACAACACGCAGGGGGTCCAGGCTCCCTGTGCATCATGAACATTGCTCTTTTTTAAGGAGAACACCATGTCCGAAGTTTCCAGCAAAGTGACCAAGATCATCGTTGACCAGCTCGGCGTCAGCGCCGACGAAGTCAAGCCCGAAGCCTCCTTCGTCGAAGACCTCGGCGCCGACTCCCTGGATCTCACTGAACTGATCATGGCGATGGAAGAAGAGTTCGACATCGAAATCGCCGACGACGACGCCCAGAAGATCCAGAAGGTGCAGGACGCCGTCAGCTACATCGAAAGCAAGAAAGGCTAGTCTTCTCGCAAGACCGGCGCTCATACCAATGCATCGACAGGGGGCGGGACTTGTCCCGGCCCCTTTTTCATAAGGAAGGAGCTCCAATGACCCGTCCCCGCGTAGTCATCACGGGCGTTGCCGGCGTGACGCCCCTCGGCCTCGAGATGGAAACCACCTGGAAGGGCATCCTTGCCGGCGAGTCCGGCATCGGCCCCATCACGCTCTTCGACGCGAGCGAGTACAAGGCGCAGATCGCCGGCGAAGTGAAGGGCTTCGATCCCGAGAAGTACATCTCCAAAAAGGAAGCCCGCCACCAGGACCGCTTCACCCAGATAGCCCTGGCAGGCGCAGCCCAGCTCATGGAGGACTCCGGGTTCAAGGTCACGCCTGAGAACGCGGAGGACACGGCCTGCATCCTGGGCGTCGGCATCGGCGGCCTGCGCACCATCGAAGTCAACCACGAGAAGCTGCTCAAGGGCGGCCCCAGCAAAATTTCCCCCTTCATGATCCCGGCCTTCATCGCCAACATGGCGCCCGGACTCATCGCCATCAAATACGGCATCCGCGGCCCCAACGCGGTGGTCACCACGGCCTGCGCCTCCGCCACCCACGCCATAGGCCAGGCCTACTCCGAGATCGTGCTCGGCCGCATCCGGGCCTGCGTCACCGGCGGCGTGGAGTCGGCCATCACGCCCATCGGCATCTCCGGCTTCTGCGCCCTCAAGGCCCTGTGCACGGACCACAACGACGATCCCACGCACGCCTCCCGCCCCTTCGACGCCACGCGCAACGGCTTCGTCAGCGGCGAGGGCTGCGGCTTCCTCATGCTCGAGCGCCTCGAGGACGCCCAGGCCCGCGGTGCGAAGATCTACGCCGAAGTCGTGGGTTGCGGCGCCTCCTGCGACGCCTTCCACATGACCGCCCCCGACGAGGACGGCAGCGGCATGGCCATCTCCATGCAGCGCGCCCTGAAGGACGCGGGGCTTGCGCCCGAGGCCATTGGCCACGTCAACGCCCACGCCACGTCGACCTACCTGAACGATCTGTGCGAGACCAGGGCCATGAAGATGTGCTTCGGCGAGCACGCGAAGAAGCTGCGCATCTCCGCCACCAAGTCCATGACCGGCCACCTGCTCGGCGGCGCCGGCGGCATAGAGGCCTGCTTCACCGCCCTCGCCCTGCGCGACCAGATGGTGCCCGGCACCATCAACCTCAAGAACCCCGATCCCGAGTGCGACCTGGACTACACCGCCGACGGCTCCAAGCACGCCGACTTCGAGTACGCCATGTCCAACAACTTCGGCTTCGGCGGCACCAACTCGAGCCTCATCTTCAAGCGCTGGGACGCCTAGCGCAGCAACACAAGGAATACGCCTCATGGACGAAATTCTCCTTCAGGATCCGGAACTCGCGCAGGCCATCGTGCAGGAAAGCGACCGCCAGATCAGCAAGCTGGAACTCATCGCCTCCGAAAACTTCGTTTCTCCCGCCGTGCGCCAGGCGCAGGGCAGCGTCCTGACCCACAAATACGCTGAAGGCTATCCGGGCCACCGCTACTACGGCGGCTGCGAATACGTCGACGTGGCCGAGAACCTGGCCATCGAGCGCGCCAAGGCCCTCTTCGGCTGCGGCTACGCCAACGTGCAGCCCCACTCCGGCTCCCAGGCCAACATGGCAGCCTACCTCTCCGTCATCCAGCCGGGCGCGACCATACTCGGCATGAACCTCTCCCACGGCGGCCACCTCACCCACGGCAGCCCCGTGAACTTCTCCGGGCGCCTGTTCAACATCGTTGCCTACGGCGTGGCCAAGGAGACCGGCCGCATCGACTACGACGAGGTCGAGGCCCTGGCGAAGGAGAAGCATCCCGACGTCATCATGTGCGGCGCCTCCGCCTACCCCCGCATCATCGACTTCGAGCGCTTCCGCAAGATAGCCGACGAAACGGGCGCCAAGCTCATCGTGGACATGGCCCACATCGCGGGCCTGGTCGCGGCGGGCGATCACCCCTCTCCGGTGCCCTACGCCCACATCGTGACCACCACCACGCACAAGACCCTGCGCGGCCCCCGCGGCGGCATGATCCTCTCCAGCGAGGACATGGCCAAGAAGATCAACAGCCAGATCTTCCCCGGCATCCAGGGCGGCCCCCTGATGCACGTCATCGCGGCCAAGGCCTGCGCCTTCGGCGAGGCCCTGCGCCCCGCCTTCAAAACCTATTCCGCCCAGGTGGTCAAAAACGCGGCCGTGCTCGCCAAGGTTCTCATGGACGGCGGCTACAGTCTCGTCAGCGGCGGCACCGACAACCACCTCATGCTCATGGATCTCACGGCCAAGGACTTCACCGGCAAGGACGCCGAGCACGCCCTCGACCTCGCGGGCATCACCGTCAACAAGAACACGGTGCCCTTCGAGACCAGGTCCCCCTTCATCACCTCCGGCATCCGCCTCGGCACCGCGGCCCTCACCACGAGGGGCATGAAGGAAGCCGACATGGAGACCGTGGGCCGCTTCATCGTCACCGTCCTCGACCACATCAAGGACGAAGCCGTGATCGAGAAGATCCGCAAGGAAGTGGAGGACTTCGCCCGCTCCTTCCCGCTCTTCACCTGGTAGTCCCGGCCCAGGCCAATGCACTTGCCAAGGGAGGCTGGCCCTGCGCCGGCCTCCCTTTGCCCCCCTCAAGCCCCCGAGCAGGGAAGCCCTCCCGGAGCACCACTATGGCAGACCCCGTCCCGCACCAGCGCATTTCCTGGAAGGAGTACTTCCTGCGCATCACCTACATGGTGAGCGAGCGCTCCACCTGCCTGCGCCGCAAAGTGGGCGCCATCGCCGTCAAGGACAGGCGCATCCTTGCCACGGGCTACAACGGCGCCCCGTCGGGCGTGCCCCACTGCCTGGAGACGGGCTGCCTGCGCGAGCGCCTCGGCATCCCCTCGGGCAAGAACCACGAGATCTGCCGCGGCATCCACGCCGAGCAGAACGTGATCATCCAGGCCGCCACCCACGGCATCTCCATCCAGGGCGCCGAAATCTACTGCACCACCTTCCCCTGCACCCAGTGCTGCAAGATGCTCATCAACTGCGGCGCAGCCTGCATCCACTACTGCGAAAGCTATCCCGACTCGCTGGGCGAAGAGCTGCTCAGGGAGGCGGGCATCCCGCTGGAAAAGCTCCCCAAGCCCGAAGGCCTGTAAGCCATGCCCCACTCCCCCTTTGACGACGCCATGCGCCGCGCCATAGCAGAGGCCAGCAAGGGACGGTTCACCGCCTGTCCCAATCCCACCGTCGGCGCCGTGCTCATCAAGGACGGCGAAATCCGGGCCAGCGGCTGGCATCATCAGGCAGGCCAGCCCCATGCCGAGATCATGTGCCTTGCCGATGCCGAGGCCAAGGGCGTCTCGCCGAAGGGGGCGACCATGTGCGTCACCCTCGAGCCCTGCAACCATACCGGCCGCACGGGCCCCTGCTCCGAAGCCCTGATCAAGGCGGGCGTTGCCAAAGTCGTCGTCGGCATGCGCGATCCCAATCCCGTGGCCTGCGGCGGCATCGAGCGCCTCAAGGGCGCCGGCATCGAGGTCGAGGAAGGCGTGCTGGAGCAGGATTGCCGGGATCTGACGGCCGACTTCACGACCTGGACTCTGGCAAAGCGCCCCTTTGTGATCGTCAAGATGGCTTCCACCCTGGACGGCCGCATCGCGACGCGCACGGGCCATTCGCGCTGGGTGACCGGCGAGGCTGCCAGGGCCGCCGTGCACCGCCTGCGCCAGGGCATAGGCCTTGCCGGCGGCGCCGTGCTCGTGGGCGGAGCAACCTTCCGCCAGGACGACCCCCTGCTCACGGCCCGCATCGAAGGCTCTGACGGCACGGACCTGCGCCAGCCGCTCGCCTGCGTCGTGACCAGCCGCCTGCCCGGCCCCCGCGACGGCTACAAGCTTTTGACCGAGCGCCCGACCCAGACGGCCTTCTTCGTAGACACCAGATCCATGCTCTCCCCCGAAGCCATGAACCTCTGCGACATGGGGCTCAAGGTCGTTCCCATCGACCGGGGGGACAAGGGCGCCTACGACTTTGGCTTCATGCTGGATTGGCTCTTCAAGCGCGGCGTGCGCTACGTGCTGTGCGAAGGCGGCGGCAGGCTCGCCCTTTCCCTCATGGAGGCAGGCTGCTGCGACATGCTCCTCCTGCACCTCTCCCCGAAGATCCTCGGCGACAGCGAGGCGAAGCCCGTCTTTGCCGGCAGGAGCCCCCTTGCCATGGACGAGGCCCTGGGCTTCCGGCTTGCGAAGACGGAAGCGCTCGGAGAGGATCTGGCCCTCACCCTCTTCCCCAGACGGGAGCGCTGACATGTTCACCGGCATCATCCAGGGCGAGGGCCGCATCGCAAGGCTCGACGCCAAGGGCTCGGAGATGCGCCTTCTCATCTCTCCTTCCTTCGAGATCCCCAGCATAGTCGACGGCGAGTCCATTGCCGTCAACGGCGTCTGCCTCTCCGTGGAGACCCACTCGGGATCGAACTTTTCCCTCTACGCCTCGGCGGAAACCATGCGCCGCACCACGCTGGGCGAACTGCGCGAAGGTTCCGCCGTCAACCTCGAGCGCGCGCTGGCGCTGGGCGACCGTCTGGGCGGCCACATCGTCGCGGGCCATGTGGACTGCGTGGCCACGGTGGAGAGCGCGGTACCCTGCGGCGACTCCATCGCCGTCAGCATGCGCTACCCTGAGGCCTTCAGCAACGAAGTGGTCGAGAAGGGCTCCATCGCCCTCGACGGCATCAGCCTCACCGTCAACGAATGCCAGCCCGGCCGCTTTTCCGTCAACATCATCCCCGACACCCAGCTGCGCACCACCATGCGACACTGGAAACCGGGCGTCCACGTCAACATGGAGACCGACGTCATCGGCAAGTACGTCAAGCACCTGCTTGGCGCCTATGTCGGCAAGCCCTCTGCGAACCCCTTCGAAGGGGAGAAGACCGAGGCCTCCAGGATCACCAGAGCCTACCTTCTGGAAAACGGCTTTTTGTAGGAGAACCCGCCATGCCGAAGAACATCGACGGCCACATGAAGGCCGACGGCCTCAAGGTCGCCATCGTCGCCACCCGCTTCAACGACTTCATCGTCGACCGCCTCGTGGGCGGTGCCATGGACTTTCTGACCCGCCACGGCATGAACCCGGACGATGCCTGCATCATCCGCGTGCCCGGCGCCTTTGAAATGCCGCTGGTCTGCAAGAAGGTGGCCGAGAGCGGGAAGTACGACGGCATCGTGGCCGTGGGCTGCGTCATCCGTGGCGGCACGCCCCACTTCGACTACGTCTGCGGCGAGTGCGCCAAGGGCGTGGCCCAGGTGGAGCTTGCCTCCGGCACGCCCATCGGCTTCGGCCTGCTGACCTGCGACAACCTCGAGCAGGCCATAGACCGCGCCGGCGTCAAGGCCGGCAACAAGGGCGTGGAGGCCGCCTCCGCCATGCTCGAGACCGTCAGGGTTCTGGAGCAGCTGTAATGAGCAAAGGCCGCAACGCCACGCGCCACAGCGCCCGCGAGCGCGCGTTCCAGGTCCTCTACAGCCTCTTCTTCTCCCCCTGCCAGACGCTGGAGCAGCTGGAAGAGGCCTTCCGCAACCGTCCGGACGACGACGCCACCCTCGAGGAGCTCAAGCGCCAGGCAGCCGAGGAGGCCCAGGCCGAACCCAGCCAGGCAGCCGAGGAGCCCCTGCCCGAGCCCGAAGGCTTCGACTGGGATCTCGTCAAGGGCGTCTGGAAGCACGAGGCCGAAATCGACGAGCTCGTCATGCGCTACTCCCGCCACTGGCGCAAGGACCGCATGGGCAAGATAGAGCTCACCATCCTGCGCATCGGCGTCTACGAGACCCTCTTTGCCGAGGACGTGCCACCCAAGGTCGCCATCGACGAGGCCGTGGAACTGGCCAAGTCCTTTGCGGGCGGCGCCGCCGTCGGCTTCGTCAACGGCGTCCTCGACGCGGCCCTCAGGGACCGCAAGCGCGTCTAGCATCACCGCCACTGCCGGCCCGTCCCCCCCTGCGCAAGCCGTGCCAGGCCATGCGCAGCACGCGAGCACAAGGAACAACAGCAATGAAAACGGAACGATACAATCCCCAGGACATCGAGAAGAAGTGGCAGGAGCGCTGGGCCGAAAGCAGCGCCTTCGCCTGCACCCATGAAAGCGCCAAGGAAAAGTACTACGTGCTCGAAATGTTCCCCTACCCCTCGGGGAACCTGCACATGGGGCACGTGCGCAACTACTCCATCGGCGACGTGCTCGCCAGGGCCAAGCGCATGCAGGGCTTCAACGTCATGCACCCCATCGGCTGGGACGCCTTCGGCCTGCCCGCCGAGAACGCGGCCATCAAGAACAACACCCATCCGGCGACCTGGACCTACTCCAACATCGACAACATGCGCGCCCAGATGAAGCGCCTCGGCTACTCCTACGACTGGGCCCGAGAAGTGGCCACCTGCCGACCCGAGTACTACAAGTGGGAGCAGCTCTTCTTCCTCAAGTTCCTGGAAAAGGGCCTGGTCTACCGCAAGAAGGCGCCCCAGAACTGGTGCCCCTCCTGCCACACCGTGCTCGCCAACGAGCAGGTGGTGGACGGCAAGTGCTGGCGCTGCGACTCCCAGGTCGAGCAGAAGGAGCTCACCCAGTGGTTCCTGCGCATCACGGCCTATGCCGACGAGCTTCTGAAGGACCTCAAGCTGCTGGAAGGCGGCTGGCCCGAGCGCGTGCTCGCCATGCAGAACAACTGGATCGGCCGCTCCGAGGGCGCCGAGGTCAAGTTCAAGCTGGACAAGCCCGTGGCCGGCATCGAGGACATCACGGTCTTCACCACGCGCCCAGACACCATCTACGGCTGCTCCTTCATGGTGCTGGCGCCGGAGCTGCCCCTGGTGCAGGAGCTCATCAAGGGAAGCCCCAGCGAGGCGGAGCTCCAGGCCTTCATCGATCGCGTGCGCAACATGGACCGCATCGACCGCCAGTCCGACACCCTGGAAAAGGAGGGCGTCTTCACCGGCGCCTATGCCGTGAACCCGGTCAACGGCAAGAAGGTCCCCATCTGGCTCGGCAACTTCGTCATCGCCACCTACGGCACGGGCTGCGTCATGAGCGTGCCCGCCCACGACCAGCGCGACTTCGAGTTCGCCCGCAAGTACCAGCTTCCCATAGTTCAGGTGGTCAGCGAATCCGGCCAGGCCGAATCCACGGACGGCTGGGACTGCGCCCGCGCAGGCGCCGGCTTCATGGTGAACTCCGCCGAATTCGACGGCCTGACGAGCGAGGAGGCCAAGCAAAAGATCACCGAGAAGTTCGAGGCCATGGGCGTCGGCCAGGCCAAGGTCCAGTTCCGCCTGCGCGACTGGAACATCTCCCGCCAGCGCTACTGGGGCGCGCCCATCCCCGTGGTGTACTGCGAGCGTTGCGGCGTGGTGCCCGAAAAGCCCGAAAACCTGCCCATCGTGCTGCCCCTCGACGTGAAGACCCAGCCCGACGGCAAATCGCCCCTGCCGGCCACGCCCTCCTTTGCCGAGTGCACCTGCCCCGCCTGCGGCGGGAAGGCCCGCCGCGAGACGGACACCATGGACACCTTCGTGGAGTCCAGCTGGTACTTCGCCCGCTACACCTCGGCCAGGAACGACAAGGCGGCCTTCGACATGGACGCCCTCAAGTACTGGCTGCCCGTGGACCAGTACATCGGCGGCGTCGAGCACGCCATCCTGCACCTGCTCTACTCCCGCTTCTTCACCAAGGCCCTGCGCGACCTCGGCTTCTTCCCGGACAGCCTCGACGAGCCCTTCACCCGCCTGCTCACCCAGGGCATGGTCCTGCTCGGCGGGAGCAAGATGAGCAAGTCCAAGGGCAACATCGTCAATCCCGCCGAGATGATCGAGCGCTACGGCGCCGACACCGTGCGCCTCTTCTGCCTCTTCGCGGCCCCGCCGGAGCGCGACTTCGACTGGACCGAGTCCGGCATCGAGGGCTCCAACCGCTTCCTGCAGCGCATCTGGCGCCTCTTCCAGGACGGGGAGGACAAGATCGCCTGCGTGAAGGCCTGCTCTTCCGAGGCCGGCGACTGCGCCTCCAAAGAGGCCAGGGAGCTGCGCGGCAAGGAGCACGCCACGGTCAAGAAGGCCGGCGAGGACATGGGCCAGCGCAACCAGTTCAACACCGCCATTGCGGCCATCATGGAGCTGGTCAACGCCATCTACATCTTCAAGGAGAAGATGCAGGACAGCGAGGGCGACAGGAAGGTCTTCTCCTCGGCCATGGCCACGGTCCTGACCACCCTCTCCCCCATCACCCCGCACATCTGCGAGGAGCTGTGGGAACGCATGGGCCACAAGGAGCAGCTGGCGGCCGAGCCCTGGCCCGTCTTCGACGAGGCGGCCATGGTGCGCGACACCCAGACCATCGCCGTGCAGGTCAACGGCAAGCTCCGCGGCACCATGGAAATGCCCACTGGCGCCGACAGGCAGGCCATGGAAGAAGCGGCCCTTGCCTTCGAGCCGGTCAAGCGCTTCACCAAGGACCTCACGGTCCGCAAGGTCATCGTCGTTCCGGGCAAGCTCGTGAACGTCGTCGCCAAGTAGATGGCGCAGGCCAGGCAGACATCTCCCAAGCGTCCGGGCTACCTCTTTCTGGTCTGCCCGGACGCCCAGCTCATCCGCCAGCAGGCGGAGGCCTTTGCCGCCCAGTGGCCTGCGGCCTCGGGCACGTGGGAGCGCTTCTGCTACTGGGGCGACGAGGAGCCGCCCCGCGCCTTCTGGGAGAACCTCTCGCTCACGGGCCTGCTCGGCACCCAGCGCCTCGTGCTGGTGCGCCAGGCCAACCAGTGGAATGCCGCCGTCTGGCACAGGCTGAGCAAGGCGCTCTCCCAGCCCCTGGCCGGCAACTTCCCCATGTTCTGCCTCGAAGTGGGATTCGAGAAGGGCAAGTTCAAGGTGCCGGCCTGGCTCATGAAGCTGCCCTGCTGGACCTTTGCCGACAAGCAGCAGTGGATCTGGCGCAGCGAAGGGGTGACCGACAGAAACATCACCCGCTTCATCCAGGACGAGGCGGCCAGGGCCGGCGTGAAGCTCGCCCAGGAGACCCTCGCCCGCTTCGCCGACACCGTGCCGCGCTCAGCCGAGGTCATCGCCAACGAAATCGAGAAGCTTGCCCTCGCCTGCCCGCCTGGCACCGTGGCCACCCCGGAGCACATGTCGACCGGAGACTGGATACCAGAGGCCAGGCTCTTCGACTGCGTGGACGCCCTCATGCGGGGCCAGGAGGCAGCCGTCTGGCGCGAGTTTGCGCGGATCAGCGACATCGAAAACGCAGCCTTTCCCCTGCTCGGCATCCTCGCGCTCTACTGCCGCCGGCTCTGGCAGCTCTCAGCCGGCGAGTCGCCCCCCATCTTCGGCGCCTCCCGCGCCACCCTGCCGCCGCTGGCGCGACGTCTCGGCCCTGCCGGCTGCGCCTTTGCCATAGCCCAGGTGGCCGAAGCCGAACTGAACATCAAGACGGGCAAATTCTCCGTCCAGCAGGCCATCGAGTTCCTGCTCTCGCAGCTTCTGCCCCTTTTCAGGCCCGGCCGCTGAGCCGGACGCGCCCAGTATCCCGCGGGCCTTTTCCCCCCGCCTTAGCCGCAGACGCCCCTGGCACCTGCGGCTTGAGCTTTGCGCACCCCCCTTGCGCATTCCGGAAGCCTTCTTATCTTAGGTGGGCGCACTGTCCGCTCCGGGACCCGGAAGCGGCGCGCGGACAACTTTGTTAAGCCTACAAGCTGCGCTTCCCGCCCGGCGTCCGAGCCGCGGGGAGCTCGGAGACGAGCCATGCCAGAGGACAAGGACATCAAGAACCAGAGCCAGGCGCCCAGCGAAGACGCCGGCATGCAGGAAGACGCGGCGCGCGCACACGGCGCAGAAGGCGCAGAACAGGAAGCGCAGGCACAGGCTTGCGGGACCGCCGGCCCCGATGCCGCCGGGCCCGAGGCCGATGCTTCCGCCGCCAGCGAGCCCGAAGCCCAGGCGTCCCAAGAGGACGCCGGAGCAGCCGAAGCCGACGAGCCCGCGGCGCCTGCCTCTCCCGAATCTCCCGAAGCCCCCGCTGCACCTGACGCGCCCGATGCGTCCGAGGCGCCTGACGCGCCCGACGCGCCCCTAGCCCTCACGGTCAAGATCCGCCGCGCGGATTCCGGGGAAGCCGGCCAGGATGCGGACGGGAAGGACCAGGATCGCCCCTCCCGCGGCATCCCGCATCCGGCCACCATTGTCTTCGGCATTCCCGCCCCCGGGCAGGCCAAGCGCGGCGAGGGAGACAAGGAGCAGGAGGAGGAGCAGCCCATTCCCTCCATCGTGCCCGTGGTGCCCGTGCGCGACGTGGTCATCTTCAACTACATGTTTCTGCCGCTCTTCATCTCCAGACCGTCGTCGGCCGAGGCCGTGCAGAGCGCCGTGGGCGATGGCCGCCACGTGCTCATCCTCACCCAGCGCGACGAGAAGGAGGACGAGCCCAAGCAGCAGGACCTCTTCAGCGTCGGCACCGTGGTCAAGGTGCTGCGCATGCTCCGCCTTCCCGACGGCAAGCTCAAGATCCTCGTCCACGGCGAGGCCCGCGCCAAGGTCGCGGAGTTCACGCAGGAGGAGCCCTTCCTCAGCGCCCGCATCGAGATCCTGCCCGAGCCTGAGGTGCCGCTCGACGTGAACGTCGAAGCCATGCTGCGCTTCGCCAGGGAGGAGTGCGAGAAGGTGCTCTCCATGAAGAGCATCACCTCTCCGGAGCTTTTGAACATCATCCAGGGCGTCAACGAGCCGGGCCGGCTTGCCGACCTCGTGGCCTCGAGCCTCAGGCTCAAGCTCGAGGACGCCCAGCGCATCCTGGAAAGCGTGGATCCGGTCCAGCGGCTCAAGCTCGTCAACGACCAGCTCGCCCGCGAGGCCGAAGTGACGGCCGTGCAGCTGCGCATCCAGAACACCGCCAAGGAGGAGATGGACAAGGCCCAGAAGGACTACTTCCTGCGCGAGCAGATCAAGGCCATCCACCAGGAGCTCGGCGACGGCGCCGAAGATCCCGCGAGCGAGACCGATCGCCTGCGCGAGGCCCTCAAGGAGGCCCACCTGCCCGAAGACGTGCAGAAGGAGGCCGACAAGCAGCTCCGCCGCCTCTCCCTCGCCCACGGCGACTCCGCAGAGGCGGGCGTCATCCGCACCTATCTCGAGCTGCTGAGCGAGCTGCCCTGGGACAAGCTCTCCGAGGACAACCTGGACATCAAGAACGCCCAAGCCACCCTCGACGAGGACCACTTCGGCCTCGACAAGATCAAGGACCGCATCCTCGAGTACCTGAGCGTCTACAAGCTCAATCCCGATACCAAGGGCTCCATCCTCTGCTTCGTCGGCCCGCCAGGCGTGGGCAAGACCTCGCTCGGCCGGAGCATCGCCCGAGCCCTCGGCAGGAAGTTCGAGCGCCTGAGCCTTGGCGGCATGCACGACGAAGCCGAGATCCGCGGCCACAGGCGCACCTACATCGGCGCCATGCCCGGCCGCATCATCCAGTGCTTCCGCCACGCCGGGACGCGCAACCCCGTGATCATGCTGGACGAGCTGGACAAGATCGGCAACGACTTCCACGGCGATCCCCAGTCCGCCCTGCTGGAGGTGCTCGATCCCGAGCAGAACTCCACCTTCTCCGACCACTATCTGGGCGTGCCCTTCGATCTCTCCAAGGTCATCTTCCTGTGCACGGCCAACCAGCTGGAGACCATCCCCAGCGCCCTGCGCGACCGCACCGAAATCATCCGGCTCGCCGGCTACACTCAGCAGGAAAAGCTCGAGATAGCCAAGCGCTACCTCGTGAAGAAGCGCGTGGACGACAACGGCCTCAAGGAAGGCGACTTCGAGCTGGAGGACCAGGCCATAGAGCGCATCATCCTCGAGTACTCCCGCGAGGCGGGCGTGCGCGAGCTGGAGCGCAAGATCGGCACACTCTGCCGCAAGATGGCCCGCAGGAAGGCCGAGGACGAGCGGCCGCCCTTCCATGTGGGCGCGGCCGACCTGCCGGAGCTGCTGGGTCCGCCCGTCTTCCTCGAGGAGGACAGGGGCGAGAAGCTCCTGCCCGGCATGGCCTACGGCCTCGCCTGGACCCAGGCCGGCGGCGACGTGCTGACCATCGAGGCCGCCGTCATGAAGGGCAAGGGCGCCATCCAGCTCACCGGCTCCCTGGGCGACGTCATGAAGGAAAGCGCCCAGGCCGCCACGAGCTACATCCGCAGCAAGGCCGACGAATTCGGCGTGAAGGCGGACTTCCTCACCAAGAGCGACATTCACGTCCACGTTCCCGACGGCGCCACGCCCAAGGACGGCCCCTCGGCCGGCGTGACGCTCACCACGGCCCTGCTCTCGGCCCTCAAGGGCAAGCCCGTCTGCGAAGATCTCTGCATGACCGGCGAAATCGACCTCAAGGGCCGGGTGCTGCCTGTGGGCGGCATCAAGGAGAAGGTGCTCGGCGCCGTGGCCCGCGGGCTCAAGCGCTGCATCATCCCCTGGCAGAACAAGAAGGATCTCCACGACATTCCTGAAGATCTGCTGGCCAAGATAGCCATGCACCCCGTGCGCTACTATACCGAGGTCTACCGCCTGGCCTTCCAGGAAGAGCCGGGCGCCAAGGCAAAGGCGCCGGCCAGGAAGACGGCTGCGGGCAAGACGGCCAAGGCGAAGGCCCCGGCCAAGAAGGCGTCTGGCAGGAAGGCTTCCGCCGAGCCCGCGCCCGAAGCGGACGCCGGCAAGGCATAGGGGCTGGCTTGCGCATCGATGCCTGGCTTGCCGGAGCCTCGGGCCGGCTTCGCGAAGCGGGGAGGGATTCTCCCCGCCTGGAGGCCCGGATCCTGCTTGGCCTGGCGACGGGCCTCGATGCCCCCGGCGTCCTTGTCCACGGCGCAGAGAATCTGGCTCCTGCGGCCGAAGCCAAGGCTGAAGCCCTGCTCGCCCGGCGCCTCCAGGGCGAGCCCATGGCCTACATCGCAGGCTTTCGCGAGTTCTACGGCAGGGACTTTGCCGTCTTCCCGGGCGTGCTCATCCCGCGGCCTGAGACGGAGCTCGTGGTGGAGACGGCCCTGGAAAGCGACCTGCCGGACCAGACCCGCTTTGCCGACCTCTGCGCGGGCTCCGGCTGCATAGGACTGACCCTGGCCCTCGAGCGGCCGGGCTGGCAGGGCGTGCTGGTCGAAAAGGAGGAGGACGCCCTCGAGGCCTCGCGCCTGAACAGGGGCCGCCTCGGCGCCGGGAACGCCGAGGTCCTGGCCGGCGACGTCTTTGCTCTGGACCTTCCGGCCCGCTGCTTCGACCTCGTGACGGCCAACCCGCCCTACGTTGCAGAAAGCGAGCGGGCGCTCGTCATGCCGGAGGTGCTTGCCTTCGAGCCTTTCCGCGCCCTCTTTTCGGCGCAGGAAGGCCTGGCCCACGTCAAGGCCGTGGCTAGGGCGGCGTCCCGCATCCTCAAGGACGGCGGGACCCTGGTGCTCGAGCACGGCTTCCGCCAGGCCGTCGGCGTGGCGGAAATTCTTGCGGATCTGGGCTTCAGCAAAATAATTGCAAAAAAAGACCTCGCAGGGCTTGACCGGGTGACGCGAGGCGTATATAAGTGCCCTCGCTGTTGCTGAAAAGGCTTCTGGCCGGCCCTTCCCGGGGCTGATGGAGGCCGGGTGAGCGCAACGCTTGCCTGTAACAGCGGTTCAGCAGGTTCACTTTTCTCTTGCCTTCGGCGCGAATATCGTCTAAAGGTTTCGATTGTCGCTGGCGTAGCTCAATTGGTAGAGCAGCTGATTTGTAATCAGCAGGTTGCGGGTTCAAGTCCCATCGCCAGCTCCATCAAGAGCAGAGAGAAGACTGTGGAGGGGTTCCCGAGTGGCCAAAGGGAACAGACTGTAAATCTGTCGTCATCGACTTCGGTGGTTCAAATCCACCCCCCTCCACCACCCCACAATCTGCTGGCTCAAGACTGCCTTGGCTGTAGGAGACGAAAGTCGAAGAACTACGGTGTGGTAGTGTCCCTCCCGGACGCGGAAAGCGCACCCAGCGCTTAGAAGCGGGAATAGCTCAACGGCTAGAGCATCAGCCTTCCAAGCTGAGGGTTGCGGGTTCGAATCCCGTTTCCCGCTCCAATTCTCCCGCTCACACCCTCCCTCCTCGCGTACCCTCCTCACTCATCTAGGCCAAGCGTTCCCTGGTTTTCAGGGACTACTGCGGGGCAGTGTTGTGACCCTGCTTGCAGCGTCACGTTAGCATCGCTGGTAACCAAATCACCGCAAAAACAATTTTTTCCAGGGAGACGTTAACATGGGCAAGGAAAAATTCGAGCGTAAAAAGCCCCACGTAAACATCGGCACCATCGGTCACATCGACCACGGCAAGACGACCCTCACCGCCGCCATCACCAAGACCGCCTCCATGAAGAGCTCCGGCACCTTCATCTCCTACGACGAGATCGACAAGGCGCCTGAAGAGAAGGCCCGCGGCATCACCATCGCCACCGCCCACGTTGAATACGAGACCGAAAAGCGCCACTATGCGCACGTGGACTGCCCCGGCCACGCCGACTACATCAAGAACATGATCACCGGTGCGGCCCAGATGGACGGCGCCATCCTGGTCGTGGCCGCCACCGACGGCCCCATGCCCCAGACCCGTGAGCACATCCTGCTCGCCCGTCAGGTCGGCGTGCCCGCCATGGTTGTCTTCCTGAACAAGTGCGACCTGGTCGACGACCCCGAGCTCCTCGAGCTCGTCGAGATGGAAGTCCGCGAACTGCTCACCTCCTACGGCTATCCTGGCGACGAAATTCCCTTCGTCAAGGGTTCCGCTCTGAACGCCCTCAACGCCGAGAGCCTCGACGACCCCGCCTGCCAGGCCATCTTCGAGCTGCTCCAGGCCGTTGACGACTACATCCCCGAGCCCGCCCGTGAGCTCGACAAGCCCTTCCTGATGCCCATCGAAGACGTGTTCTCCATCTCCGGCCGCGGCACCGTCGTTACCGGCCGTGTCGAGCGTGGCGTCATCAAGGTTGGCGACTTCGTCGAGATCGTCGGCATCCGTCCCACCGTCCAGACCACCTGCACCGGCGTTGAAATGTTCCGCAAGCAGCTGGATCAGGGCGAAGCTGGCGACAACGTCGGCGTCCTGCTCCGCGGCACCAAGCGCGACGAAGTTGAGCGTGGCCAGGTTCTGGCGGCTCCCAAGTCCATCACCCCCCACAAGAAGTTCAAGTCCGAAGTGTACGTCCTCTCCAAGGAAGAAGGCGGTCGCCACACTCCGTTCTTCTCCGGCTACCGTCCCCAGTTCTACTTCCGCACCACTGACGTCACTGGCGTGATTCAGCTGGCTGAGGGCGTGGAAATGGTTATGCCCGGCGACAACAGCACCTTCACTGTGGAGCTCATCTGCCCCATCGCCATGCAGCCCGGCCTCCGCTTCGCTATCCGTGAAGGTGGCCATACCGTCGGCTCCGGCGTTGTGACTGAAATCATCGAGTAGTTATCATGAGAGTCAACATTACGCTGCAGTGCACGGCGTGCAAACGCAAAAACTACGTTTCTGAAAAGAACAAGAAAAACACCACTGAGCGCATTACTCGAAAGAAGTATTGCCCCTGGTGCAAGAAGCACACCGAGCATCGCGAAGTAAAATAG
>JAEEPQ010000193.1 GCA_016284885.1 Desulfovibrio sp. | reverse complement strand
CGGAGGCCTGGCCGCCGGGGACCTTTCGCAGGACCTGTGCTTTCAGCCCCTTCTTTCCTGGGCGCCCCCCCTCATCGCGCCCAGGCTGCCTAAAATCTGGACAGGCCCGTTCAAAAAGCGGCCGCGATGCAGGCTGACTTCTGCTACCTGCCTGGTCGGAAAAAATGCCGCCAAGGCGAAAAAAAAGCTTGCCAAGGGTGTCTGATGCCTGTATACACCTTTCTGCGCTGAACGAAGCGCCCTCATGGCAAGGTAGCTCAGTTGGTCAGAGCATGCGGTTCATACCCGCAGTGTCGAGAGTTCAAATCTCCCCCTTGCTACCAGAAAGCACAACCCCGGATGTCCCTACGCGTCCGGGGTTTTCGCATTGGCCCTGTCTTTTTCCGATTTTTTGCGCTCTGGCCCTGTCTCCCGCGGCAAGTCCTTCGTGCCGCGTCCCTTCTCTTTTTAAGGTATATGAACGCGCAGGACCTCCTCCGTGTCTGGCCTCGCGTCTGGCCCCTGCACTCCGCGTCGTGCCGGCCTTGCCGTGCTGGAGGCTGAGCCAGGCGGAGCAGCGGCCGAAAAGGCTGACGGAGCTTGCCTTTGTCCCTGCAGGGCGGCATGTTGAGCCTAGGCGGGGTCGCCCTGCGCGCGCCCTGCCCTTTCAGGCCAGCGGCCAGGGGCCGTGTAGGCCGGACTCGCGGCGCCTTGCCGGCGCCGGCAACCGATTCCGCTCCCTCCCAAGCCATGCCTCCAGGCCAGGCCATGTCTTCAGGCCAGGCTGGGACGCCATGCGCGCCAGCAGGAGCGCTCAAGGAGAAGCTGATGGCATTCGAAGAAGAACTGAAGAAGCTCGTCGAGAAGGAAAAGCAGAAGTGGATGGAAGAGGGCAAGAAGATCGCCTTTGCCGAGGCCAAGAAGCAGCTTGCCCATGCCATGCTCAAGTCCGGCATGATGCCTGAAAAGGCGGCCGAGATTACGGGCCTGCCCCTGGCCGAGATCCTTGCGTCCAGCGTCCAGGACTAGCGTCTGGCCGATCCGGCTAGCCGATCAGGCTGGCAGATTCTGACCTTTTTTTCGCGCCGGGACGGGGAAGGCGGAAGCCCCCTGCCCCGGCGCCGTCATTTCTGCGTCCTGCCCTGCGCCCCTTGCCGGCAGGGGCTAGCCGAAGATGCCGGAGCGCTCCTGGATGAAGCGCACGGCCCGAAGCTCGTGGTAGTAGTCTGCCTTCAGGGTGACGAAGCCCACGTGCCCGCCGTGCCGCGGGGCCTCGAACCAGAAGCAGGGGCTCTTCAAGGCCTGCTCGAAGGGATGGCAGGCTGGCGAGCAGAAAGGATCGTCCAGGGCGTTGAGCAGGTAGACGGGGTGCCGGATGAAGGGAATCTCCCTCGTCGCGTTGGCAGCCAGGTAGTAGTCCATGGCGCTCTTGAAGCCGAACATGGGGGCCGTGACGGCATTGTCGAACTCAAGGAAGGTCGTCACCCGGTCCATGTCGCAGCCGGAGGCTATGCCGGGAAAGTCCGCCAGCTTCGCCTTGACGCCGGGGACAAGGCCCCGCAGCAGGTAGTTGCGAAAGACCGCGTTTTCCGGCGCATCGATATAGGCCGAGGCCGTTGCCGGATCGCAGGGGTCGGAGATGGCGATGCCGGCCCTGATCAGGGGCGAGACGTCCCGGCGCGCCAGGTACTTGAGGGTCTGGTTGGCGCCCATGCTGAAGCCTGCCAGGACCAGGGGCAGGTCGAGGGCTTCTGCGTGCCGGACCACGAGGGCGAGGTCCTCGGTCTCGAGCATGCAGGAAAAGCGGGCCGTGCGGTTCATCTCCCCCGAGCAGCCCCGCCTGTTCCAGGCAAGGGGCAGCCCCCCGGCCCCGGCTATTGCGCGGGCGAGGCCCCGGATGTATTTCCGTCTGGCGTTGCCGGCTAGGCCGTGCGTGAGCACGCAGGCAAAGCGCGGATTCGCAGGACCCGGATAGCGGTCCAGATCGAGGAAGTCGCCGTCAGGCGTCTCGATGCGCTCCCGCAGGATGCGGCTGTCGCCGCCTTGGGCTTTGGGCGGATAGTCGACCTTGCGGAAGAGCACGGGAAAGATGGTGCTGACCTTGGCCGAGGCAAAGCCCGGCGGGCAGCGGTAGCAGGAGGAGAGCAAGGGCATGGCGCAGTCTCCATACGCAAAGGGGCAAGGCTTCTCGCCAAGGCCTGCCAGAACGGCAGGCAGCGGTGGCGGCACGATGCATACGCCGGGCGGAAAAGGCCTGTCAAACAGGAAGGCCGCCGTCCCTGTCCCCGATCGCGGGCGCGGGCGCGAAGCAGGACGGCTCCCCGCAGGCAGGGGCCGCGCCGGCCTGCAGGCGTCCTGCGACGCGATCGTGCTCGGCGCCGGGGCGTCCGGCCTTGCCTTTGCCCTCAGGTTCAGCGAGCTTGGCCGAAGCTGCCTTGCGCTCGACCACGCCAGGGAGCCTGGGCGCAAGCTGTCCTTGGCCGGCGGAGGCCGGGCCAACTTCACGAGCGCCCAGCTGGGCGAAGCGGCCTACCTCTGCAGGACGCCCGCCTTCGTTGCCCCCGTGCTCGACGCCTTCAGCGCCCAAGGCATGGTGCGCCTCGTGGAGGAGCTTCATCTCCCCTGGGAGCTGCGCGGCGGCGGGAAGTACTTTCTCAAGACCGAGGCCGGCGCCCTGGTGCGCGCCCTGCTTTCGCGCATCCGCCGGCAGGGCGCTTTCGAGCTCTGCATGGAGCGCTCCTTTGCGCCCGAGGACGTCGAGATCTCGGGCACGGGCGTCAGGGTCAGGACGAAAGACGGCGCGAGCTTCGAGGCACGGCACCTCGTGGTTGCCCTGGGCTCGCCGGCCTGTCCGGGCTCGGGCGCCACGGGGCTTGGCTTTGCCCTGGCCCAGCGCCTGGGACACAAGGTCCTTGCGCCCGAGGCCGCCCTGACGCCTCTGCTCCTGCCGGAAGACTCCCCCCTGCTCGGCCTGCAGGGCATCAGCCTGCCGGCCCAGATCGAAGTCGAGGGCATAGACGGGCAAAGGCACCGCTTCCAGGACGACCTGCTCTTCACCCACGCCGGCATCAGCGGCCCCTGCGTCCTCAAGGCATCGCTCTTCTGGAAGCGGGGCACGCCCGTAGTCCTCGATTTCCTGCCGGGCGTGGACGCGCAAAGCCTCTTTGCCGACGAAAACGCAGGCCGGGGAACGCCCGCTCCCTGCCCGCACGGCATCTCCCCCAGAAGCTCTGCGACGCTGTGCTGCCTGAGGATCTGGCCAAGCGCCGCGGTGCCGAGAGCAAGAAGGCCGTGCGCCGGGACCTGCTCGAGCGCTTCACGAAGCTGGCCTTCGTTCCCCGGGGCGCAGCCGGCCTCAGGCAGGCCGAAGTCTGCCGCGGCGGCGTGGACTGCGCAGGCATCGAGCCGCTGACCTTCTTCAGCCGGCTCCATTCCCGGGTGTCCTTTGCCGGCGAGGTGCTCGACGTGACGGGCCTGCTCGGCGGCTTCAACCTGCACTGGGCCTTTGCCAGCGTGTTGCTGGCGGCCGAAGCCCTCGCCAGGCGCCTCGCCGCGCAGCGCGGGGCCGGAGCTTCAAGCTGAACTTGAAGTTGCCCCTGAAGACGTCTGCCACCGGAGCCTTGCCGGAGTGGCGCGGGCCCCGGGCATGCCCTCAGGAAAGCTCAGGCTGGGCCGTGCCGCCGCGCCGGGCTTGGGAGTCGTCCCTGGCAGAGACGACCCCCGCAGGGAAATGGGCTGGACAGGCTGCTTCACCGTAAAGGCGAGCCCGGCCCTTCCGTCCGGACTCGCGCTTAACTGCCTGAAAGGTCTTTCCAAGGCCAGTTCAGCCTCCCTTGCCTCCTTCGCCACCCTTGTAGCCTGCCCTGCCTTCTTCGGCTGCTCCGCCCCCTGGGAACTTTCACCGTCATGTTCGCGCATTCGTCCGGCTAGGCCGGAAGCGGGAAGAGGGGATCCTTCTCTCCCGCCGCTTCGCGGTCGATCTTGGCACCCAGGAGGCCCTTAGGATCTGGCACAAAATAACTCATCTGTTTTCCAATAGCTCGACCTTGATTATTTTGTTCCAAAACGGTACTCACCGGACACCCTATTCAAGGAGTTTTGCGGATGAGTGCCGTACCCGAAGTTTTCCCGTTTGCCGAACGCATCCTCAGCATGATGCTGCCCGTGCTGAACGAACGCCAAAGGCGTCTCATGTGCGGCGTGTGCGCCAACTGCCTGGGACATGGCGGCATTGCCTTCGTCCACAAGGTAACCGGAAAAGCCAAAAGCACGATCTCCATTGGAAGCGCCGAAATGGCCGTCGAGAGCGGGAAATGTGCATCGTCCAGCGAAGGGCAGGGGCCTGCCGGCGAAGCGGCTGAAGATGCCCGGGCTGACGGGGCCAGAATCCGCAGGCCGGGAGGCGGGCGGAAAAGCGCTCTCGAGCTGAACCCAACACTTCATGATGAAATTGAACATATCCTGTCTCGAGATATGAGTGTCTATGGAGATCCTGAACATATTCTTAGATGGACAACTTTAAGCACACGTGATATAGCACGGATTCTTGAAGAAAGAAATATAAAAATAAGCCATAATATTGTTTCAAGAGCTCTT
>JAEEPQ010000192.1 GCA_016284885.1 Desulfovibrio sp. | reverse complement strand
CGATATTGAAATTGAAATTCTATGTCAATATATGGCGACAAAAAAAGTGGCGCAAAGCCAGCTGCGCCAAGATGGCGGAAAAAGCGCGGCAACGGGATGCGGACGGAATGCGGCGCTTGACAGAAGCAGGCGCCAGGCGGGCAGGGAGAGCGGTCTTGCTGTAGGCACCGTCATGCACCACAGGGCCTCATGCTGATGCTGGCAGGGAGGGCTTCAGCCAGGCCGGCCCAGAAAGCAGCGGCGACAGCCGCAGGCTTGAGAGCCCGGAACTTCCCTTGCAGACAGAACTCAAGGCACCGGCGACATGCCGCGCTTGCCAGGGTCCGCGCTGGGAACGCTCCGGGATACGGGATAGAGCTGGCAGAGCAGGCTGTCCTCTTGTGCGCAGAGAAGACGCCCTCCAAGGGCAGGGCGCCGGACAGGATTGCCCTGCGGCATGCCTTCGAGGACAGGGCACAATGCCAAGGGGAGAAGTCTGCACAGTGAAGGCCCAAGCTGCCTGCCCGTCTTGAGCGTTGTCTTCTGGGCATTTTTCTGGGCCCTTTCCTGGCAGCCTTCCGAGCAGGGCGCCGGGGAGCCTTCAGGCCCTGCCTAGCACAAGGCTGCACGCGACCTTGCCACGCCCGCATCGCAGGCTGTCTGCCGGCGCCGAAAGCCGTCCATGCGCGTGCATGACGGCTGCAAAGGGCGAAGGCAAGGCAGAGGCAAGCGACGCCGGCGAGGGTTTGAGGCCTCTCTGGGGAGGGGCAGGCAGCGTGCGCGGATTGCGCGGAAGGGGTTGCGGCGCAAAGGCGCCCGCTGCCGGAAAAGAGCCCCCGAGGCGCTCAGCTAGCGTACGATGCGGATATAGTCGGCCTCGTTGTTGCGCAGGGTGATGGTGACGCCGGAAAGGCGCAGGGCAACGGGATCCTGCAGGGGCGCGCGACCCACGACCTTGACCTGTGTGCCGGGAATGAGACCCATGTCGCGTATGCGGCGACCCATTTCACCGGCGACCTCGACGGCTGCGATGCGGCCGGAATCGCCCACGCCCAAGTTGCGGAGATTGACAACGTTTTCCATAGTGGCCTCCTGAAGCAAATGTGTGGCTAAGAGCTTAGCCCAACGTACAGCAAAGTCAAGAAAAAGAAAACCATTTTCAATTACGGCCGCGCCCAGCACCCCAGTCTGCCATGCCCTCTGCCAAGGCTGCGTCGCTTGCCGGCACAGGTCCAATGCCCAGTGCCTCAAAGGTCCAAAGGTCCAATGCGCCAACAGTCCAGCTGGAGAAAAGCCCCTCCCTCCTTGCCCGCTCTGGAGAGGGGGACGGCACCCGCAGGCCAGACGCAGCATGCGACGCCAGACGGCGCCTGAAAAGCCGAAGCGCCCTCACATCCGCCCCTGGCCTTAGGCCAAGGCCCTTAAGGCGCCCAAGACATCCCACGACATTCCAATACCTCCCGAGGCTTTCCGAGGCCAGCAGGCGATGCCCGCGGATCATCGGCATGAAGCCTGTCTGGCGCCTTGCAGGCAACGCCGGAGACCTTGGAGCAAGGAGGGGCGGGAAGGGGAAGGGTTGCGGAGAGGGAGGCTGGCGCCGGGAAGGCATCCCGTGCAGCGTCTGCGGGCGCTTTTTCAGACGAACTGACCATGGAGGCGCTGACTTCAGCCCCCACCATGAAAACTTGCAGGTAAGCGCTGACTTCCGCCCCCGACAATGAAAATATGGCGTGAGGAAGTCTGGCACAAGGACGACCAGCTTTCTACGTACCTGCGTGTCGACGAACGCAGGAACGCAACCTTAAGGAAGCGTGAACTTGAACACGCGGCGCGACGCTGGGGCTGCCGTCTGCCGGCCTGCCAGAGCGCTGAAAGGCAGTCGGCCAAGCCTGCTTGCGGAAAAATTCCCGCTTGCCAAGCCGGACCGGTCAGGACGAAGCGTGCCAACCTGCCGTTACGGGGCAGCCGGCCAAGATCCCGCGTCTGGTCAAGGGCGCCGAAAGCGCCTATACCAAGCCTGTCGATACGCTTCACGCACGATATCATGGGGGGCCAGCCAGCATGCGAAGCCTTTTCACCCTTGTCCTTGTCACCCTCTGGCTTGCGCTGGCCACGGCCGGCCAGGCCTTCGCCTTCTTCGGCCAGAGCCTGCTTCCCGGACATCGCGGGCAGGCCGGGCAGATCACGTCGCCTGCCGTCGAAGCCGTGCAGGCGGCAACCCAGCGCCTCTTTGGCAGCGAGCGCCGCATGGGCGTCTCCGAGGCAGCCGCCTTTGTCAGACAGGCGCCGGCAGACGATCTGGCTACCGTGCTCGCGGCCGCTCCGCCCAAGCGCCGGGCTGCCGTGTTTCTGGACATGCTGGTCCTGCGGGGAAGCATCCCCGAGCCCCAGGCCAAGACCGTCCAGCCCCTGATTGAGCGCCTCTTCCGCCAGGAGCGCTTCATTGCCTGGGCGCTCAGACACGAGCGGCAAGCCCAGGGCGCCCTCGCCTCGCTCCAGCAGGGACGACAGACCTTTGCCGGTGCGCTGATCTACAACGCCCGCATCCTCGACTACCGCCGCACCCTCGTCCAGCACGTGGACCTGTCCGACGCGCTTCGGCGCATCCGCGACAACGCCCTGGCTCCCAACGACAGCGAGGGCTGGAAGGTCTTCGGCAACTACGAGCGCCTCCTTCCCCAGCGGCCCCGCGGCTGGTACCGCGAGATGCGCATCCCCACCCGGGGCCTGCGCGGTCCCGGCCCCCAGCGCCTCGTCTACGGCAGGGGCGGGGAGGTCTACTGGACGCCAGACCACTACCAAACCTTCTTTCCCATAGAGGTGGAAGCCGATGAATGACGAGAGCCCAAGCGTCCTCTTCTGCGACCTGGCCAAGGCCAGAATCTGCCGCGTAGCTCTTCCTGCCTCCAAGGCCGAGCTCTTCGCCCAGCTGGCCAAGGGTCTGGAACTGCCTGGCGGTCCTGCCGGCTGGGACGACCTGAGCGATCAGCTCCAGGACCTTTCCTGGCTTAGGGGGCAGGAAGCCGTTCTTGTCCACGAGAGCCTGGAGCGCCTGCCTGAGGCCGACAGGGAGACCTATCTCGACATCCTCGCCTCCGCCAGCGCCTGGTGGCAGCTTCAGGCACAAAGGAAGGGCTACGCCGCAAAGCGGCTCTCCCTTGTCCTCCCGCGCGCAGAGGCGTCCCGCTTTGGCGAGCTCTTCCGCGGAGCCAGGGACATGCTGGCCTCAAGCTGAAGCCTTCCCGCAAGCCTTTCCGCAGGACTCTCCGCTCGTTTTCCCGCATGCCGGCCGCATCCGGCGACCGCGCCGCCAGGGCGCGATTGCCTCCTCCTGGCCGCTGTGCCTGAAGGTCCCCCCAAACGCAGGCAAGCCTCCCAGACGGCGTCCGGAAGGCTTGCGCGGCCTGCGTCGCCAGGAAGGAGAGGCGCGACGCGGCAATGGCAGGAGAGGAAGAGAAAGAAGCGCTTGGCAGGGGAATGTCCGGCTTCTGCTCCCTGCTGGCCGGAGCCAGCAGGATCAAAACGGGGGCAGGGGGATCAGGGGAATCAGGCGTTCAGGAGGGCGCCTGGCTAGAACTTGCGGGGCGTCTTGCAACCTCCGCCGCATCCGCACCCGCAGCCGCAGGACTTGCTCTTGATCTTCTTGCGCACGGTCATGCCGATGAAGACAAGGCATGCCAGCACGATGAGGGCGACAATGATGTTCTGGCCCATGGCAGACTCCTTTGCGGCATGCAGCGCCGGATTATGCCCCAGGCGCGTGCGGGCCGCGTGAAAGCCTTGTACTCGATTTGAACTTGAATTGCAAGTTCAAAAAGCAGGCGACTGGAAAAAAAGGAATGCCCCCGGCGGACGATGCGCCGGAGGCATTCCCAAAGAGAGGATAAGGTTAGGCGCCTGGCCTTGGCCTAGAAGGTGTAGGCGAAGGTCAGGTTGGCCCGCCAGGCGTCGCGCTTGGAGTAGGAGGTGTCGCGGAGGCCGGCCTTTTTCCAGGTGTCGCGGTCGATGCAGTTGATAACGTAGGCGAAGTCGAAGTTAACCTCGAAGTTCTCGTACATCTGGTAGGAGGTCAGGAAGTTGAACTCGACCAGGCCGTCCTTGGTGGTGAGGTAGGGCTGGGATGCGACGGCGAAGGAGTCGTCTTCGTAGCTGGTAGCCCAGCCCCAGGAGTTGTTGGCGTACTTGGCCATGGAGGGGCTGTTGGTGCCGCCGATGTAGGCCACGCGGAAGGTGTGCTTGAGGTCCTCGATGAAGCTCATGTCGGCGATCTGCAGACCAATGCCCCAGGTGCCGGCGTAGTTGAGGCCGCGGTCGTACCAGGATTCGGAGGCAGCCCAGCCGAGGTTGCCGTCGCCCATGAAGGTGGTGAAGTTGCCCTTGGCTTCAATGGCGGGCATGCGCTCGGAGCCGTTCTTCGGGTTGTCGTCGTCGCCGGAGGCGTACCAGCCGAAGATGCCGGGGGTGCCCCAGTCCATCTTGTACTCGACGAGGGCCTTGGCCAGCCAGCCTTCACGTCTGGTAGAGTAGGTCTTGGGCGCGGCGCCATTGCGTTCAATCTTGCCGTGGCCAACGCTCTGCACGTAGCCGTAGTTGAAGTCGAATTCAACGTTGAAGG
>JAEEPQ010000191.1 GCA_016284885.1 Desulfovibrio sp. | reverse complement strand
GACGGCTCCCTGAAGGCACGTCCCAGCGTCTTCCTGGCAGGCCAGATTACGGGCGTGGAAGGCTACGTGGAGTCGGCTGCCCACGGCCACTGGATAGGCCGGCTGCTTGCAGCCCGTCTGCGGGGGCATGAACTGGCCGAGCCGCCGGCGACCACGGCCCTGGGCGCGCTCCTGCTCCACCTCAAGACTCCGCAGAAGCGCTTCCAGCCGAGCAACGTGCACTTCGGGCTCATGCCGGTGCCTGAGGAGCGCTTGCCCAAGAAGGCCCGCAAGGCCTTCTACGGCGAGCGGGGCAGGCGCGATTTCGGGGCTTGGCTGGCTAGCCAGAAAAAATTTATCTTTTTGCGAGAAAAAGATTGACGGGCAGGTTGCCTTCGTCTATACCACCACTTGTCCTTCGTAGGGGCGTAGCTCAGGTGGCTAGAGCGCTTCCTTGACACGGAAGAGGTCAACAGTTCAAGTCTGTTCGTCCCTACCAGACACGAAATCAATCTGGAGAAACTCCAGTGGCGAAAGGCGTTCAACGCCTCCGGCCTTAGATACAACTTATGAGGATGGAGAGGTCATCGCCTCTCCATCTTTTTTTGTATCCTGTTTTTCTACGTCTTCGAAGTCCAAGGAGTTGTTTTCGATGATAGTCCGTATCGAAGAGAAGAGCGTCGAAGTCGACGACGGTTCCGACATTGCGGCGGCGTTGAAGCAGGCCCTGAGCGGCAGGCGCTTCCGGGCCGTCGTGGCAGTGCGCATTGGGAGCCAGCAGTACGATCTTACTTCCATACTGGCTGACGGCATGGGGCAAATTACGCCCATCTACGCCGACAGTCCCGAGGGACTGCAGATCATCCGCCACTCCACGTCCCACGTGATGGCGCTGGCCGTGAAGCGCCTCTTCCCCAAGGCGCTCGTCACCATCGGCCCCTCCATCGAGAACGGCTTCTACTACGACTTCGACGTGGCAACGCCCTTCACGGAAGCCGACATGGAGCGGATCGAAGCCGAGATGCACAAGATCGCGGACGCGAAGCTCCCCTTCGTGCGCTCTGAAATGGGTCGCGAGGAGGCCATCAGGAAGTTCACCGAGATGGGCGAGACCTACAAGGCCGAGATCATCGAGGGCATAGACGCGCCCACGGTCTCTCTCTACCAGGTCGGCGAGTTCCAGGACCTCTGCCGCGGCCCCCACGTGCCCCACTCGGGCTACACCAGGAACGTCAAGCTCATGAAGGTGGCCGGCGCCTACTGGCGCGGCGACGAGAAGAACAAGATGCTCTCGCGCATCTACGGCACTGCCTTCCACGACGAGAAGTCCCTGAAGGAGTACCTGAAGCAGCTGGAGGAGGCCAGGAAGCGCGACCACAGGAAGCTGGGGCCGGCGCTCGGGCTCTTCACCTTCTTCGACCAGGTGACGCCCGGCATGGTGTTCTGGCTGCCCAAGGGCATGCTCATGCGCACCATTCTCGAGGACTTCTGGAAGCGCGAGCACCTGAAGCGCGGCTACGACATCGTCCAGGGCCCGCAGCTGCTCCGCCAGGAAACCTGGAAGCAGTCCGGCCACTACGACCACTACCGCGAGAACATGTACTTCACGCAGATCGACGAGGAGACCTACGGCATCAAGCCGATGAACTGCATCGGCCACATGCTCATCTATGGGAATGAGGTGCGCTCCTACCGCGATCTCCCGCAGAAGTACTTCGAGCTCGGCGTCGTGCACAGGCACGAGAAGAGCGGCGTGCTCCACGGCCTCCTGCGCGTGCGCCAGTTCACGCAGGACGATGCGCACATCCTCTGCACGCCGGAGCAGCTGGAGGGCGAGATCAAGAAGGTCATCAAGCTGATCCAGGACCTCATGGCCCTCTTCGGCTTCCAGTACAAGATTGAAATTTCCACCCGTCCCGAAAACAGCATAGGCACTGACGAAGCTTGGGAACATGCGACCAATGCGCTTATCCAGGCTGTGCAGAAGGAGGGGCTGCCCTACGAGATCAACGAAGGCGACGGCGCCTTCTACGGGCCCAAGATCGACGTGAAGCTGCTGGACTGCCTGCACCGCGAATGGCAGTGCTCCACCATCCAGGTGGACTTCACGTTGCCCGAGCGCTTCGACCTGACCTACGTGGGGCAGGACGGCGAGCGCCACCGCCCGGTCATGGTGCACCGCGCCATCATGGGCTCGGTCGAGCGCTTCATCGGCGTGCTCATCGAGCACTACGCCGGCGCCCTGCCCGTGTGGCTGGCGCCTGAGCAGGCGCGCATCCTGACCGTGACCGAGGCCTGGAACGAGGCCGCGGACAAGGTCTGCGAGGCGCTGGTGCAGGCCGGCGTGCGCGCCAAGGTCGACGGTCGCAACGAGAAGCTCGGCTTCAAGGTCCGCGAGGCCCAGATGGCCAAGGTTCCGTTCATGTTCGTCGTGGGCGAGAAGGAGGCGCAGTCGGGGACGGTCAGCGTCCGTCTGCGCAGTGGAGAGGATCTCGGCACCAAGTCCGTCGAGGAGGCCGTTGAGCTGGTCAAGGCCCAGGCGGAAGAGCCGTTCAAGCAAGGAGGGATGAGCTATAGCTTCGCCTAACATCAGACCCCGCCGGCGCATGCCGGACGACGGGGTGAGACGCAACGACATGATCCGGGCGCGCGAGGTGCGCGTCATCGGCGCCGAAGGAGAGCAGCTGGGCATACTGCAGCGCAGCGAGGCCATTGCCATGGCCCAGGAAGTTGGCTGCGACCTCGTCGAGGTCTCTTCCAACTCCGAGCCGCCTGTCTGTCGCATCATGGACTACGGCAAGTTCAAGTACGAGCAGCAGAAGAAGAAGCAGGACGCCAAGAAGCGCCAGGCCGTCGTGCAGGTCAAGGAGATCAAGGTCCGCCCCAAGACCGACGAGCACGACTACGAGACCAAGGTCAAGCACATCCGCCGCTTCCTCGAAGACGGCGACCGCTGCAAGGTTACGGTTTTCTTCCGCGGGCGCGAGATCGTCCACAAGGACCGCGGACTGGACATCCTCGAGCGCATCGTCAAGGATCTCGAGGAAGTCGCCAAGGTCGACCAGGAGCCCCGCGCCGAGGGGCGCACCCTGCAGATGCTGCTGGTGCCCAAGAAATAGCTTGCTTCGGGCTGTCAAATAGTGCAAAATCTTTTGTCTCGCTTGTCTCGCCGTGTTTGGCGAGACAGTAGTATTCTCAAGGAGAACCATCATGCCGAAGATCAAAACCCGGCGTTCCGCCGCGAAGCGCTTCGAGATGACCGGAAGCGGCAAGTACCGCCGCCGCCGCCAGAACCTTCGCCACATCCTGACGAAGAAGGCTCCGGGCCGCAAGATGCGCCTCGGCCAGGTCACTCTGGTCGACTCCGCCAACATGAAGGCGGTGCGCCGTCTGCTTCCCAACGGCTAGCGGCCGTTCTGCTGCCGGATGAATCCGGCAAGGCGGCCGGCTAGGAGCCGCCAGCGACAATCCTGCCTGACAACCGACATAGCCTTTTGAGCATCCCCGCGGGCACGGCCTACGCCTCGCCGGGGAGAAGGAGGATACGCACATGCGTGTGAAGAGAGGTCTTGCCGCACATCGCCGGCACAAGAAATTTCTGGACGCCGCCAAGGGATTCCGCGGGGGGCGCAGCCGTCTGTACCGCACCGCGCGCGAGGCCGTCGAGCGCTCGATGCAGAATTCCTTCGAGGGCCGCAAGCAGCGCAAGCGCGACTTCCGCCAGCTGTGGATCCTGCGCATCAACGCCGGCGCGCGCCTCGGCGGGCTTTCCTACAGCCGCCTCATGCACGGCCTGAAGCTTGCCGGCGTCGAGCTGGACCGCAAGGTGCTGGCCGACCTCGCCGTCAACCACAAGGACGACTTCGCCGCCGTGGTGGAACTGGCCAAGGGCGCCCTCAAGTAGGAAGCGGCATGCTTTTCCAGAAACGGGAGCCTCCAACTCAGGCTCCCGTTTCTGATCCCTTATCCCCTCCAGCAGATGGCCGCGCATGCGGCAACGGAACTGACATGGACTTGATTTCCGCATTGGAAAGCCTGGTTGACGAGCTGAAAGAAGGGCTCGGCCAGGCTTCTTTGCTAGACGAGCTGGAAAAGCTCCGCGTGGACTTCCTTGGCCGCAAGGGCAGGCTGGCGGCCATCATGGCCTCCCTGCCCAAGCTCGCCCCAGAAGACCGCCCCAAGGCCGGCCAGGCCGCCAACCGGGTCAAGGCCCAGCTGACCGGGCTTCTGGACGCCAGGGTGCAGGCCCTCAAGGACGCCGAATCCAGGGCCGCCCTCGGACGCTTCGATGCGACCGTTCCGGGCCGCCAGCCCTGGGCCGGTTCGCTCCATCCCATCACCCTGGCCATGCAGGAGATCTGCGAGGTTTTTCAGGGCCTCGGCTTCGACATTGCCAGCGGTCCCGAAGTGGAGACCGACTACTACAACTTCGAGGCCCTGAACCTGCCGCCGGACCATCCGGCCCGCGACATGCAGGACACGCTCTATATCTCTGACAAGGTCGTCCTGCGCACCCAGACTTCCGCCGTGCAGGTGCACGCCATGGAGGGAAGGAAGCCTCCCATCGCCGTCATCGCGCCCGGCAAGGTGTACCGCCGGGATTCGGACATTACCCACAC
>JAEEPQ010000001.1 GCA_016284885.1 Desulfovibrio sp. | reverse complement strand
TTCCGCCACATCCATCACGGCCCAGCGACTGGCGAACTGGTGTTTTTCGGACGGCACTGCCACCAAGCGTTGGGGCGGGTGCCCCCAGAGCAAGGCGCTGAGCTGGGACCCGGCAGCGGAACACAATGAAAGAGGCCTGCGATTTCTCGCAGGCCTCTGAAATTTCTGGTGGAGCTGAAGAGAATTGAACTCTTGGCCTCTTGAATGCCATTCAAGCGCTCTCCCAACTGAGCTACAACCCCACTAACGGAAGTTATCCTACGCCAACGGCCTCGAATGTCAAACACTTTCTTTGCTGATTTGACAAAGCCAGAAAAATCGGTTCGCTAGCCGACTAGACCAAGGAGTCTAGACGAAGACGAACCGAAGACAGCGACAGAAACGACGCGAGGTCGCCTTCGCTGTCTGCCCCACCCGCTGTACTGCGCGCCAGTGGGGCCATCGTGGGGCCATGCGCGAATACGGCAGCAAGCGCACAATGAAAGAGGCCTGCGATTTCTCGCAGGCCTCTGAAATTTCTGGTGGAGCTGAAGAGAATTGAACTCTTGGCCTCTTGAATGCCATTCAAGCGCTCTCCCAACTGAGCTACAACCCCAATCGACAGAAAGAGCTTCTACGCTTGTCGGGCGTTCCTGTCAACGTTTTTTTGGCAAAATTTATTCGTCGGCCAGTTCGGCGAGGACGTCGCCCACCTTGGCCACGGCCATCTTGAGCGTCTCGTCGCTGACAGCGTAGGAGAAGCGGATGCAACTGTCGTCGCCAAAGGCCACGCCAGGGGTAAGGGCCACATGGATCTTGTCAAGCAGGTGCTGGCTCAGCTCCAAGGAGTTGTGCACGGTCTTGCGGTAGCAGTTGTGCACGTCCACGAAGAGGTAGAAGGCGCCGTCGGGATGAGGACAGACGGCGAACTTCCAGCCGTCGATGATCTCGAGGGCCATGTCGCGGCGACGCTGGAAGGCGGCGCGCATGGTGGCGACGCAGTCCATGGGGCCGGTGAGGGCGGCCAAGGCGGCCTTCTGGGTGATGGAGCAGATATTGGAGGTGCACTGGCCCTGCAGGGTGGAGCACTTCTTGATGATCTCCTTGTGGGAGATCAGGTAGCCGCAGCGCCAGCCGGTCATGGCAAAGCTCTTGGACACGCCGCAGAGTATGCTCACCTGCTCGGGGTACTTGGCGACCCAGGGGCTGACGCTGGCCATCTCGGCGGGTTCGAAGACGAGCTGGTCGTACATTTCGTCGGCCAGGACCAGAATGCCGGCCTCGATGGCCACCTTCATGATGCCCTCGAGCTCTTCGGCCGTGTACACGGCGCCGGTAGGATTGGAGGGCGAGTTGAGGATGAGGAGCTTGGTGCGGGGGGTGATGGCCTCGCGGATCTGCTCGGCAGTCACCTTGAACTTCGCCTCGGCGCCGGCCTTGACGAAGACCGGAACGCCTTCGGCAAGCTTGACCATGTCGGGGTAGCTCACCCAGTAGGGAGCGGGAATGATGACCTCGTCGCCGGGATTCACGACCGTCATGATGTAGTTGTAGAGGGCGTGCTTGCCGCCAGCGCCGATGATGACGTTGGCGGGCTCGATGCTCAGGTCGTACTGGTTCTGGTAGTAGCCGCAGACGGCCTTGCGCAGCTCCATGATGCCGGGCACGGCGGTGTAGCGGCAGAAGTTGCTGTCAATGGCCTGCTTGGCGGCCTCGCAGATGTGCTTGGGCGTGGGGAAGTCGGGTTCGCCGACGGCCAAGCTCGTGACCATGACGCCTTGCTCTTTGAGCTCAAGAGCCTTAGCGTTCATGGCGAGCGTAAGCGACGGCTGAATGTTCATCAGGCGGTCGGAAATCTGCATGGTTTCGCTCCTCTCGGGGTGTTCCCGCTGTTTGGTGTATCTTGTCTGCTACCACCGGAAAAACGACTTGTAAATGAAGGATTCCCCTGCTTTCCCGTCCGGCGAAGGCCCTCTGCTTCCCTTTGAAGGCCCCTGCATAGCCGGCGCCTTTGTCAAGCGCGTCAAGCGCTTCAGCGTGGCCCTCGAGACCGGCGCGGAAACCATCTGGGTGCACAGCAACAACTCAGGCTCCATGCTGGGACTCACGCGCCCGGGCTCCCCGGTGCTCGCCTCCAGGGCAGCCAATCCCAAGCGCAAGCTTCACTACACCCAGGAAGCTGTCTGGCTTGGCGAAACCGAAGGAGCCCGTCCCGTCGAGGGCAGGGGCTTCTGGACGGGCGTGAACACGAGCGTCCCCAACCGCATGCTCGAGGCCGCCTTCCATGCCGGCAGGCTCCCCTTCGCCCAGGGCTACAACCGGATCGCCAGGGAGGTGAAGCGCGGGGCGAGCCGCCTCGATGCCTGCCTTGCCGGGCCTGAGTTGCCGCCGCTCTGGGTGGAGTGCAAGAACGTGACCATGGTCGAAGACGGCGTGGCCTGCTTTCCGGACGCTGCCAGCGAGCGGGGACGCAAGCACCTCCTCGAGCTCATGGACATCGTCCGCCAGGGCGAGCGGGCCTGCATGTTCTATCTGGTCCAGCGCGCCGACGGCGCCTGCTTCGGCCCTGCGGACTGCATCGATCCCGAGTACGCCAGACTCTTCTACGAGGCGCTGGCGCAGGGCGTGGAGATGCATGCCTGGCGGGCGCGCGTCTGCCCCGAAGGCGTCCTGCTCCAGGGAGAAATCCCCGTACTTGAGGCGCCCTGCCTGGGCGTTTGAGCAGGCTTACGTTCTTCTTGTCATCCCGCTGCATTTGGCATACCTCAAGTGTTGGCCTTTTCCCCGCGCTTGCGCAGGAAGGGCACATCCGAGAGAGGTCGATGCACCATGGACATGCAAAACCGCCGCTTCATTCCGCAGTATACCGACGAAGAGCTTCTGAACATCCAGACCGAAGGCCTTCGCTGGACCATGCACCAGGCCGAGAAGTCGCCCCAGTACAGGGCGCTCTTCAAGGAGCACGGCGTGTGCGCCGACGACATCCGCACGCTGGACGACCTGCAGCGCCTGCCCTGCATCGATGCCGAAGACCTGCGCAGGGGCTATCCCTTCCCGCTGCTCTGCGTCCCCCAGGAAGAGGTGGTGCGCATCCACGCCTCGAGCGGCACGACCGGCAAGCGCAAGATCCTCTCCTACACCCAGAAGGACATCGACGACTTCTGCCTGCAGTTTGCCCGCTGCTACGAGCTGGCCGGCCTGACCCCGAACGACATCATGCAGATCGCCGTCGGCTACGGCCTGTGGACCGCTGGCGCCGGCTTCCAGCGCGGCAGCGAGAAGTTCGGCATGCTCACCGTGCCCGTGGGCCCCGGCAACCTGCAGATCCACCTGCAGCTCCTGCAGGACCTCGGCTCGACCTGCTTCGGCGCCACCGCCTCCATGGCCCTGCTCATGGGCGAAGAAGTGGAGCGCGCGGGTCTGCGCGACAAGATCAAGCTACGCAAGGTCATCTGCGGCTCCGAGACCGCCAGCGAGAAGATGCGCCAGGCCATCATCTCCAAGCTGGGCGTCGAGGACATCTTCGACATCGGCGGCATGACCGAGATGTACGGCCCCGGCACCGCCATCGACTGCTCCTGCCACACCGGCCTCCACTACTGGGCCGACCTCTTCATCATCGAAGTGCTCGATCCCAAGACCCTCAAGCCCGTTCCCGAAGGCGAGGTGGGCGAAATGGTGGTCACCACCCTCCGGAAGGAAGCCGTCCCGCTGGTGCGCTACCGCACCCACGATCTCGCGAGCCTCGTGCCCGGCAAGTGCCCCTGCGGGCTCAACATGCCGCGCCACAGCGCCATCCTCGGCCGCTCGGACGACATGATCATCTTCAGGGGCGTGAACATCTACCCCGGCCAGCTCAGCGAAGTCATCAACAAGTTCGAGGAGCTCGGCGGCGAGTACCAGGTGCTGCTCACCCGCGACGACGAGGCCAAAGACCACATGCTGCTCACCGTGGAACGCGGCCAGGGCTTTAGCAGCGACGTCGACACGGGCCTTGCCAAGCGCGTTGCCGACGAGCTGCGCACCTCGCTCTTTGCCCGCGTGGACGTGGCTGTCGTCGATCCGGCCACCCTGCCCCGCACCTTCAGCAAGTCCAAGCGCGTGGTCGACCAGCGGCAGGCCTAATGGCAAAAGGCGGCAAGTTTCCCAAGGCGCCCCCCGCTCCGGCACGCAGGCCAGGGCAGGCGGGCGCCTTTTCAGGCCAGCCGGCAAGAGCGCCCAGACTCCGGGCAAGAGGAGAAGACACGCCGCGCAAGGCTCCAGGCCACGGCCGGCGCAACCGGGGCTTCGTGCCGGACGCCGAGGCGCTTGACAGCTGGGAGCGCGATCCAGCCAGGCTTCCCCATGAGGGCTTCAGCGTCCACCTGGCGCCGCGGGGCTTTCTCGGCACCCTGCTCGAGGAGCTCGGCGATAGAACCGTCACCGTCTTCGGCAGGCTCGTGCTCGCCGAAGGCACGGAACCTGCGACCTGGGCGCAGACCTCCTGGCTCAATCCCCGCTGGATGCCCGTCAAGTCCATCAAGGACGCGGCTGCCCAGCTGAGCGCCATCCAGCGCAACTGGCGGGCGCACAGGCCGGAACTCATCCAGGGCTGCAGCCGCCGCATGGCCCTCGTCGAGGAGGCCCTGCCGCACCTCTCCCAGCGGCCGCTCAAGTTCGGCGATCCGGCGCCCACGGCGCCCCTTGGCGCCTTCACGCTCTGGACGCCCAGCCTCATGCTGGCCGCAAGCAAGACCACCTCGCCCTTCCCCGACGGCGAGGTGCACTTCGAAGAAAACAAGACCGACCCGCCGGGCCGGGCCTACCTCAAGCTCTGGGAGAGCTTCACCCTGCTGCGCAGGCGTCCCGGGCCTGGCGATCTCTGCATCGACCTCGGCGCGGCCCCCGGCAGCTGGACATGGGTGCTGGCAGGCCTCGGAGCCCGCGTCTTCAGCATCGACAAGGCTCCGCTCGACGAGGCCATAGCCCGGCGTCCCAACGTCAGCCACTGCCTTGGCAGCGGCTTTGGCCTCGATCCCTCTTCCGTGGGGCAGGTGGACTGGCTCTTCTCGGACATGATCTGCTATCCCGCCCGACTCCTCGCCCTGGTGCGCCAGTGGATGGCCCAGGGGAGCATGCGCCGCGCCCTGTGCACCCTCAAGTTCCAATCCGACACCGACCACGAGACGGCCAGGGCCTTTGGCGCTATTCCGGGCTCGCGCCTGCGCCACCTCTCCTGCAACAGGCACGAGCTGACCTGGTTCTGGGAAGCCGATCCAGAAAGTTGAAAATTTCTCAAAAAAAGTGCTTGACCTTCGCGCCAATTCAAGGCATAAGTCTCTCTGTTGTCGCGGGGTGGAGCAGTTCGGTAGCTCGTCGGGCTCATAACCCGAAGGTCGTTAGTTCAAATCTAGCCCCCGCAACCAAGAAAGCAATGCCCTTGCGAAGGCGACTTCGCGAGGGCTTTTCCTTTTTTCTGCGGCCACTGGCAATGACAGAGCCAGACCTCTCGAGGGCATGCCCTATGCCGCTCCCTGGCCAGCGCGGACCGCGGACTGCCCGTCGAAGCAGGAACGGAAACCACCTGAGAGCGGGCTGAGGGCGAAGGACGCCCACCCTGCGGGGACGCACGAAAGCGGACGGCAATGGAAAAGAACGAGGACTCGTCGGCAGGCGCCCATGGCGCCCTGTCCACAACGCGATGCGCCATGCCTTGCCTCGCCCTGCCAGATGCAGCAAACTCAAGACATCTCCGCCATCCCCTCCGGCAAGAGGCAAGCGACTGCCATGTTTCGAATTTTCCCTCTGATCATCTGCGACATCCTCCTCTGCTCCCTGCTGGCAGGCCTGGCAGGCTGCGAACGTGACCAGCGCGCCCCCGCTCCGCCGCGCCTAGTACGCGTGTCAGAGGCCATGCCTGCGCCAGACACGGCCATTGACTGCTTTACCGGCAAGGTGGAGGCTGCCGTCAGCGTTGCGGCCTCCTTCCGAGTCGCAGGAAAGATAGCCGAACGTTTTGCGTCCGCTGGCGATGCCGTGCGCCAGGGACAGCTTCTGGCGCGACTCGACGATGCGCTCCAGCAGGAGCAGGTCGCCAGCGCCCAGGCCCAGGTGGACGCGGCCCGCGCCCTGCTGGCCCAGACCAGCGCCAAGGCAGCCAGAGCATCCCGGCTTGCCACAAGCCGGGCCGTCTCGCGCAACGAGCTCGACGACGCCCTGCGCCAGGAGCGGCAGGCCAGGGAGCAGCTGGCGGCAGGCGAAGCCCAGCTTGCTTCGGCCAAGGAGCTTGTAAGCTACACCCTGCTTTGCGCCGGCACGGACGGTCTCGTGGCAGAGCGCCTTGCCGAGGCCGGCGAGAACGTCCAGGCAGGGCAGCCCGTCTTTCTGCTGGCGCTGGGAACGGAGCTCGACGCCGTCTTCGAATTGCCCTCCTTTGCCCTCATGACCGGCCTTGCCAAGGGCCAGGAAATCGAGGTCTGTCTGGCGGACCACAAGGACGTCTGCGCCAGAGCCAGAGTGCACGAAGTCGCCCCTGAGGCGGGCGCCCTGCGTAGCCACCACATCAAGGCAAGGCTCCTCGATCCACCGAAGGAGATGCTGCTCGGAAGCACGGTTGCCGGCAGCTTCCGGCACCGGAATCCGGCAAGCTTCGCCATTCCCGCACAGGCTCTGGCAAGCCGGGACGGCAGGGACGCCGTGTGGATAGTGGGCAGGGACAAGACGGTTTCCCTGCGCGAAATCACGGTGCTACGCTACGAGGAGGACAGGATCATCGTTGCCTCGGGGCTGGAAAAGGGAGACGTCCTAGTGGCGGAAGGCGGGCATGCACTGCTGGAAGGACAGCGTGTCGAGGCGGTCCCGCCCCTGAAGCGCATTGACGAAAGCGAGGTCGGCCATGGGAAGGATTAACCTCTCCGAGTGGGCGATCCACCACCGCCCGCTCATGCTCTTCTTCATGATCTTCGTAGCACTGGCGGGCCTGCGCGCCTACTTCGCGCTGGGGCAGGACGAAGATCCGCCCTTCACCATCAAGGCCATGGTGGTCCAGGCCTACCTTCCCGGCGCCGACGTCGAAGAAACCCGCAGGCAGCTCACGGACCGCATCGAGCGCAAGCTACAGGAGACGCCCTGCCTCGACTACCTCAAAAGCTACACCAAGCCAGGCCAGTGCACCATCTACGTCTACCTGCGGGATTCGACCCCCAAGAGCGAGGTGCCCGACGTCTGGTACCAGGTGCGCAAGAAGGTGGGGGACATGCGCTCCTCCCTGCCCGAAGAGACTGTCGGCCCCTTCTTCAACGACGAGTTCGGCGACACCTACGGCATCATCTACGGCTTCACGGCTGAAGGCTTCACCCACAGGGAGCTACGGGACTACGTGGAGAACATCCGCACTGAGATCCTGCGCGTGAAGAGCGTCGGCAAGGTGGAAATGCTGGGACTGCAGGAGGAGAAGCTCTACGTGGAGTGCTCTCCCCGCATCCTCGCCAAGTTCGGCGTCAGCCAGCAGGACGTGATGGATGCCGTGAAGCGACAGAACGCCCTCATGCCTGGCGGCACCATGCAGACGGAGCGCGAACGCATCCTCGTGGAAAGCACGGGCCGCATCCTCACGGCAGAGGAGCTTGCCGGCGTCACCATCTACGCCGCAGGCGGGAAAAAGATCCGCCTCGGCGACATCGCCCAGGTCTACCTCGGCTACGCCGATCCGCCCTCCCCCCTCTTCCGGGTCAACGGCAGGGACGCCATCGGCCTTGCCGTCAACATGGAAAAAGGCGGCAACATCCTCCAGCTGCAGCGCGAACTGGAGGCGCTCATGGCCCGCCTCGTGGCTGAGCTTCCCGCCGGCATCGAGGCCCATCTCGTCGCCAACCAGCCCGAAGTGGTGCGCGATGCGGTCTCCGAGTTCACGGAAGCCCTCTTCGAAGCCGTGGCCATCGTCCTCGGCATCAGCTTCCTCAGCCTCGGCATGCGGGCCGGCACCGTGGTTGCCTTCTCCATCCCCTTCGTGCTGGCCTTCGTCTTCCTCGGCATGCAGTTCTTCGGCATCGACCTGCAGCGCGTGTCCCTGGGCGCCCTCATTATCTCCCTGGGCCTGCTGGTGGACGACGCCATGATCACCGTGGAGAGCATGGTGAGCCGGCTCGAGCACGGCTGGAGCAAGGAGAGCGCGGCCACCTACGCCTACACCAACACGGCCTTTCCCATGCTGACAGGCACGCTGGTGACCATCATCGGCTTCATCCCCATCGGCATGTCCAAGAGCATGGCCGGCGAGTACTGCTTCTCGCTCTTCGCCGTGGTCGCCATGGCCCTTGTCGTCTCCTGGTTCGTGGCCGTGCTGTTCGCCCCTGCCATCGGCATGCGGGTCTTGAGCGACCGCATGCAGGCCGCGCACAAGGGTCCCGGCCGAGCCGCCCGGGCCTTCCGCGGGATGCTGCTCTGGTGCATGCGGCACAGCAGGACGACGGTGGTCGCCACCATCCTCCTCTTTGCCCTCTCCGTGAAGGCCTTCACCTGGCTTCCCCAGCAGTTCTTCCCGCACTCGACCAGGCCCGAGGTGCTCGTGGACCTGACGCTGGCCCAAAACGCCTCCATCTTCGATGCGGACCGCGTCTCCAAGCGCGTAGACGCAATCCTGGCCCAAGACAGGGACGTGGACCACTGGTCCTCCTACGTGGGCCAGGGCGCCATCCGCTTTTACCTGCCACTGGACCAGCAGCTGGCCAACGACTTCTTTGCCCAGACTGTCGTGGTCACCAAGGGCGACAAGGAACGCGAGCGTGTCATTGCCCGTCTCAACGAACGCCTCGGCAGGGAATTTCCGGAAGCAGTGTGCCGGGTGTCCACGCTGGAGCTGGGGCCACCCGTGGGCTGGCCCGTGCAGTTCAGGCTGACCGGCCCCGATGCGGACAAGGTGCAGGAGTTCGCCAGAAAGGCCGCCGACATCGTGCGCCGGGATCCCGACATCGCCCAGACCTGCTTCGACTGGGGCGAGAGGCAGCGCAAGCTCGTGCTCAAGATCCGCCAGGAGGAGGCAAGGCGCCTAGGGCTCTCCAGCTCGGCCGCGGCCCAGCTCGCCTATGCCGCCGTCACCGGCGCATCCGTCACCAAGGTGCGCGACGACATCTACCTCGTCGACGTGATCTTCCGCGCCGACAAGGACACCCGGACCAGCATCGAGGCCGTGCGCAACCTGGACATCCAGCTCAAGGACGGCGCCTCGGTGCCCATGAGCGTCATCGCGGACGCGACCTACGTGCAGGACTACCCGCTGGTGTGGTCGCGCGACCGCAGGCCCACCGTCACCATCAAGTCCCAGGTGCTGCCCGGCGTCCTCGGCGAGGACGCGGCTGCCCGGATCGGGAAGAAGCTTGCGGACTTCGCCAGAACCCTCCCGCAGGGCTACCGCATCGACCCTGCCGGCAGCACCGAGGAAAGCGCCAAGTCCTCGGCCTCGGTCATGGCCACCATCCCCTACATGGTCATGCTCATGCTCGTTGTCCTCATGATACAGCTGCAGGACTTCAGGCACCTCTTCCTCGTCGTCGCGGTCGCGCCGGCAGGCCTCATCGGCGTGGTGCTGGGGCTCGGGCTCTCGGGCAACCCCATGGGTTTCGTGGCTCTGCTCGGCATCGTGGCGCTCATAGGCATGATCATCCGCAACTCGGTCATCCTCGTGCACCAGATAGGGGTCGAGAAGAAGCCCGGCATCTCCGACTGGGATGCCCTGGTGGAGGCGGCCACCGTGCGCTTCAGACCCATCATGTTGACAGCCGTAGCCGCCATACTCGGCATGCTCCCCATCGCCCCCACCGTCTTCTGGGGCCCCATGGCCAACGCCATCATGGGAGGTCTCGCCGTGGCAACGATTCTGACCCTCCTCTTTCTGCCCGCCCTCTACGTCTGGTGGTTCGGGCTCAAGGAGGAGCACGGCGGAGATCCAGGCGGCGACGGCAGCGGGGAGGATACTGAAGCGACATCCCGGCCTGACGACGCCCCCGACGGAGGCAAGGACAGGCTCCTGCCGGAAATCTAGCAGGCAAAAAAAACGGAGCGGAAGCGGAAGGATTCTCCCTCCGCCTCCGCTCAAGCAGAAAAGCTGGTCCGCCCAAGGCCTAGGACGGCGCAGTCAGCTAGCGCTTGGCGCCCAGCTGGCCGTTAGCTGCGATGAGTTCGCCGAGCTTCTTCCAGCCGATGTTGTAGCCTTCGGCGGCACCCCTGGGGAACCACTCCACGGCGCCCTTGGAAATCTGGAGCTCTCCAATCTTCTCGCCGTCTTCACGAACAACGAATTTCACGTCGGCGCTGCTCAGCGGAAGGGCGGGTGCATCCATAAAGACTTCAAAAGCCATGGTAGTCTCCTTGAGTTAGAGATGGATAGGGACGAATGCTCTTTCAGAATACACAGAGAAGTTCCGGCAGTCTAACTTTTTCATGACCTGGTGCAGGCCTCAGGGTCGGGGACGCTCCAGCCGATGGGGGCCACGAGGCCCTGCCCCTCCAGACGCGGCAGGCTTTGCCAGTGACGTGAAGCGCAGCCTGACAGCCACCCGGGCTCTACGGCGTCTCGGTGCGCCGTCTGCAACCGGCGCACCGAGACGCCGTGAAAAGCAAGTCCTAAGGCTCGACGAGATTGAAGTTGGGGGAGAACCTATCGAACAGGGCGACAAAGCTGGCAAGCTTGGCCTCGTCCGAAATCGCGAGCCCCTTTTCCTTGGCCTTGTCCAGAGGAAGGACGCCTTCGAGCACGCCCTGCACCAGCGACAAGGCCCCTTCAAGGGTGACAGCCGCATCGACGGATGCGCTGTCCTTGGCCTTCGACGCATGCAGCACGCTGTTGGCAAGCTCCAGAACCCAGGTGCCTTCCTCGCCGAGCTTCAGCAACACGCGGTCGTTCCTGCCTTCCGCACGGGCGCTGTTGAGGCGGATGCCGAGCCAGCCGAAGTAGAGGTCTGCCGGCATGCCGGCACGGCCCTGCGCGCCACCGACGGGCGCCGTGGCAGTCGCCCCCACGGTGCGCAGATCCATGGCGCCAGAGAGGTAGAAGTTGCGCCACGGGCCACTTTCGGCCTGGTAGCCGAGCTGCTCCAGGGCGTCGGCCTCGAGCAGCCGGGCCTCCTTGTTGGAGGGATCGGCGAAGACGACGTGGTCAAGCACCTGGGCCACCCAGCGGTACTCGCCCTTAGCCATGTCCTCGCGGGCCCGCTTGATGACGTTCTTGGCGCCGCCCATGTACTCGACGTACTTCTTTGCCGAGGCTTCGGGGGTGAGGACGTGCAGATGGGCGGGATTGCCGTCGAACCAGCCGAGGTAGAAGTTGTACACGGCCTTGACGTTGTGGTTCAGGGATCCGTAGTAGCCACGCAGGGCGAAGAACTTGGCCAGATCCTTCGGGAGCCTGAACTCCTCGGCTATCTCGATCATGGTCTTGCCCTGGTTGGCGAGATGGAGGACCTGATCGTTGATGTAGCGGTAGAGGTCGCTCGTCATGTGCAGCATCTTGTTGACCCGCTCGCGACCCCAGACGGGCCAGTGGTGCATTCCGTACATGACTTCGGCATCGGCGCCAAAGGCGGCTATGGTCTTGTCGATGCTGCGGCTCCAGCTCAGGGGGTCGCGCAGCTTGGCACCCCTGAGGGTGTAGAGGTTGTGCATGGTGTGGCAGCAGTTCTCCGCGCAGGTCAGGGCCTTGAGCGCAGGAATGTACCAGTGCATCTCCGCCGGCGCTTCGGTGTTGGGGGCCAGCAGGAAGACGAAGTCGAGGCCGTCCATGCTGACGGTCTGGCCGTCCTTCTCAATGACGATGGTGGGCGGAATGATGCCGGTGGTGCCGAGGGAGTTCATGATGCCGAGGCCCGTGCCCACGTGGCCCTTGGGGCCGGGCTTGAGGTAGTCGCCGTACATGTAGTGCGCGCGACGGCCCATGGCGACGCCGGCATTGACGTTCTCCGAAACGGCCGCCTGCAGGAAGCCTTCGGGCGCCACGATCTGAACCTTGCCCGCCTTGACGTCTTCGGGCGAGACGATGCCCTTGACGCCGCCGTAGTGGTCGATGTGGCTATGCGAGTAGATGACGTACTTGACGGGCTTCTTGGGACGGTGGGCGTAGTAGAGGTCAAGGGCAGCCTTCGCGCACTCCTCGGAAATGAGGGGGTCGGCAACGATAAGGCCTGTGTCGCCCTCGATGACGGTCAGGTTGGAGATGTCGGCGCCCCTGACCTGGTAGATGCGGTCCGTTACCTTGAAGAGGCCGGACTTCATGTTGAGCTTGTACTGGCGCCACAGGCTGGGGTTGACGGTGGCAGGCGCCTGCGAGGCGCTCGTCATGTCCTTGCCTTCCTTGTCGAAGTCCCAAGCCGCCAGATCCCAGACCACCTTGCCATCCTTGCCGACGACCTTGCCCCCATTCAGGAGAGGGGCGATGAAGCCGCGCTCGGCATCGGCAAAATCGTCCTGCAGCCCGAAGTCGAGCACGGCGATCTCCTGCCGGTTCTTCTCCATGCTTGCCTTGGTCGCGTCTTTCATGGAAGCGTCCCTGCCAAACTGCAGATCCGCGGCCGCGGCCTGGCCCGCCAGCATGAGCCCTGCGCACAGCAGGACCAGTTTGCTGAATGTCTTCACTCTTCTATCCTCCTTGCGCTGGGGTGCCTGCCCGGCAGGCGCTAGTCCAGCACCTTCGTTGTAATCTTGCCGTCCTTGACATCAAAGCAGACTATCTGGGACGTGGCGCTCTCATTCTTGAGGTTCGTCATCTCGAACAGGAACACGAAGTTGCCGTCGCCCATGTCCTCGTCCTCGATCTTGGCCTTGCCGTCAAGGACAAAATCGTCTACTGGCACTTCCTCGAATTCGCGGTCGTCGCCCTCGATGGTCATCTTCTGCAGGAGCGTCTGAACCCTGTCGCCCTTCTTCAGCTGGAGAAGGGAGCGTTCGACCAGCACGCCCTTCTGCTCGGACGAGGGACGCACGCCGATGATTTCGTAGGCCGACTTGCCGAAGTCGTAGTCGACGACAAGGTTGCAGCGTTCGCCGTTGAGCCGGATGGGCACCATGTAGCGATTGACGTTCTCGCCCTCCTCGGTGATCTCCAGATAGACAAGATGACCGTTGAGCGCAGGCCACACGTTGCGGAAATTGTCCTTGAACACGCCGCGGTCCCAGTCGGCCTTCATGTCGGCATCCGAGCCGAGGTTCAGGATGATGTCGTGCTCTTCGCTGTAGCAGCAGAGGCGGAAGTGGACGCTCTCCAGCTTCTGGGCGATGTCGGCGCCAAGGTCGAGCACGGCGTCGCCGTCGGCGTTGACGCTGACCTCGAAATCCTCGAGCTTTTCCATGTCAAGGGCTTCGGCAGGCTTGACGTTGAAGCCGGAGAGCATGGAGGCGATACGCTCAACAGAAGCGCCTCCGCCGGCGGGAGCGACGCGGTTCAGGAGGGCGCCGACGGCGCCAGCCGCGGCTGCCACGCCCCCTTCCTGGCGGGGGGACGGAGCCTGGACAATGCCGGGCACATGCGGAACGAACGGAGACTGGCCGCCTGAAGCGCCAGAGTTCCCCGAGGGTCCCTGGGCAATGCCGGGCACATGCGGAACGAACGGAGACTGGCTGCCCGAAGGCCCCTGCGGGGCGGCCGTGGCTGGCTGGACAGCCGCTTCCTGCGTCCCTTCCTGTTCCTTCTCGTAGCGGGCAATCTCCTCCACTATGCCCTCGAGCCGCTGAATCACCGTCTCTTCGCTGAGACATTCCAGCTTCAGGCCCGCCATCAGCAGGAAGGGCGTCACGACCCCAGACTCCATCATGGCGTTGAACTTGGTCTTGCTCGGATCATAGGGATAGTAGCAGGAAAGGCCAGAAGGCTTTCTGGACTTGCCGTGCACCTTGTAGACGACGGCCTTGGCCAGCTGGTCGAGGAACGGGCCGCTGAACTCCGGCAGCTGCTCCTTCATCTGGGAGTAGAAGGCCCCCATGTCGACCATGTTCGAAAAGCCTTCGGATTTTGAATTGACGTAGTTCTCCGACGACTTGGCCAGGCGGGCATAGGTGTGCTCGAAGCTCTCGTGGTCCACCGCATAGGCAACGGCCTCCAGGCCGAGCATGTAGTAGAGCACCTTCAGGTCGGGAATCTCGCTGAGATCGACAAGCGACAGCGTTGCATCCCTGTCCGTTCCGTACTCCCTGCAGCCTGCCATGAAGCCGTCGCAGAGCATCCTGCCGCATTCCTTGGCACTGGCCGGCGCCTGCTTGCGCATGGCATCGAAAAGGTGGTCGTAGCCCCAGCCGTTGCCGGGCTCCGTGTTCTCCGAGGCAACCAGGTACCTGGCGAAGGGCTCCATGGCGCAGGCCGTGTCGAAGGTGGCCATGAGGCAGGCATCGAAGCCGACGACGTCGAAGGGCTTCTTCCCAGGCTTGCTGCCGAAGACAGAGGCAAAGGTCTCGCGCATGTCCTTCAGGCTCATGCTGGCGTCGCCGTAGAGCTCGTCGTTGAACATGCCGAGCGCGCTGCCTCCGCCGTGGTCCCACATGATGAGCACCTGGTGGTCCGCCGGATAGTTCTGCGTGCAGAACTTCAGGAAGGAGGCAAGCGTCTCCTTCCTGGCCATGCTGGCCTTCGGCAGGCTCTCCAGAAGCGTCATCTTTCCGTTCTCGATCTTCCAGCGCTGCAGCTTGTCGTGCTTGACGCCCGGGAACTTCCACTTCCTGGCCCCGCCTGTCTCCACGATGAAGGTCAGATTGGAAGGCATGGCAGTCTCGGTAATCTCCTTGAGATCCAGCGAGGCGGCGCCGTGCTTCGTTTCCAGATCGCTTCCGCACAGGTAGAAGTAGATGGCCCAGGTCTCCGCGCCGGCAGGCGCAGGGAAGGCGAGGAGCACGAGGGCAAGCAGGCAGAGCAGACGTTTCACGTAAACCTCCTTGAGGCGACTTCCCTTGGCGCGCCACAGGCCAAGCCAGGGGAAGCATGCTGCAAGGCAAGCATATCCCATGGAGCGGGCGCTTTTCATCCCCCGTAAGTGTGAAATCCCGCCCAAACCGGCTCGTTCAGGCTTGCCGTTTGACCCTTGGCCTGTCTTGCGGGATAGTTGCGCTGACGCCACGATACGGGAGGAGATCCATGGCAGCATTCTGGACACGGCGCACTGGAGCGCTTGCGGCCGCCCTCGCCCTCTGCTGCCTTGCCGAAGGAGCCGCCTACGGGCTCTTCGGCAGACCTGCCCGCCCATCGGCAAGCTACGAAAGGCTGTCGGTCGCCGAAGCCTGGGAGCGCATCAGGACAACGCCCTCCCTGCTCGTCGTCGACGTGCGCACGCCCCGCGAATTCAAGGACAGGCACCTCAGAGGCTCCGTCAATGCTCCCCTCTTCGAACTCCACAGGCTGGCCCCGAAGCTTCCCGCCGGGCGCCCCGTGCTCGTCGTGTCCCTGCAGGGCATACGCTCCATCCAGGCCTGCAAGCTACTCAAGCGACTGCGTCCCGACATCGGGGACGTTGCCTACGCCGACGGGCCCATCTTCAGGATCTTCCAGCCCCGCCCTGCTCGTAGAGCTTCCTCAGATCGCTGAAGTAGAGGGCCACGAGCGAGACCCTGTTGCGCGCCTCGGTCTTGCGCAGGATCTGCCGCACGTGGGTCTTGAGGGTGTTCTCCGAGATGTAGAGGCGCTCGCAGACAGAAGCCGTGTCGGCGCCTTCGGTGAGCAGCAGAAGCACGGCCTGCTCCCTTGCCGAGAGCCCGTACTTCGACGAGAACAGGGCAAGCGCCTTCGAGGCCGTCCCGTTTTCCTCCTTCATGTCCCGGTGTTCCGGTCCTCCCGCACCGCCCCCTTCGGCCGGCTCGGGCTCCGCCCCTTCGGCCCCGATGCCGGAAAGCGTCAGTGCGTACTGGACCTTCGCGCTGACGTAGCTGAAGGACGCCGAGAGCACGAGGCAGATGAGCATCACGGCCATGACGCCGGGAACGCGCTCGATGAGGAGCAGCATGCCGAGCCAGGCAGCGAAGGCCACGGCAAGGGGAACCGCCATGGCAAGGCCCAGACGGTCGAAGCGACGGCCTACGCGGCCGAAGACGAGGAGCAGATAGAGCAGGACGATGCCCCGGCACACGATGTTGAGCGTGTACAGCGCCCAGAAAAAGACCGTATCGTCGCTGAAAACGACCAGAAAGGGTGCCAGAAAGACGACGGCAATGCCGAAGAGGAGCAGGCGCACGTCGCAGCCGCGCCTGTCGATGAACAGGCCTGCCAGCGGATAGGCGGCCCAGGTGTAGAGATGCACGTGCGCCGGCACGGGAAAGGCTGCCGTATGGATGCGGTAGAAGGCGATGTCGATGAAGGCGCTGAGGAGAAAGTAGACGGCAGCAACCGCTGTCAGGTAGCGCAGGGACTCCATGCGCTGGCGCACGGCATGCTCGGGCTCGGCCCCGTCCTCCTCCGGGGGCCTGCGCCCCGTGAGCGCCCAAACGGCGAAGAGACCGCCTGAGGCCTCGAGGCCTGCGAGGGCGTACATGACGACGTCGCCGGAGGGGCTTTGGGGCAGGAAGTACAGGAAGAGCCAGAAGAAGCTAGCCATGGCCACGGCCATGCCAAAATGCAGCCCGGCAGCGCGACTGTGCCGGTAGAGCAGGCCCATGGCAGGCGGAAGGGCAATGGTGCCGGCAAAGCAGGCACCATAGACCAGCTGCTCAAGGCCGAGCCATCCAGCACCTGCCCACAGCAGGGCGGAAGCCAGGCTCGGCGCGAGCAGGGCCGGCGCTCCGACGACATCGACCGCCCGGACGCCGAGCAGCCATCCCCCGGCAAGAAGGCCGGCTATCATCAGGGCCAGCGCGACAGGCAGGGAGAAGGGGAGTTCGTCCACGCCTCTGCCCTCGATGAAGCAGAGGTAGGCGGCGGCAAACAGACATGCCACGGCACCCAGCGCTGGCAGCGCTCCCGAATTCTCGTTGCCGGAATCAGCCATACTCCCTCCATGCCAACTGTTCCAAGTCTACAGGCAAATCGCGCAAATAGAAATGGCTTCCCGGCGCCCCCGTTGCGCGAAAGCCCCAGCTTTCGACCCTAGCATCAGGGCAGCCGCAGGAGGCGGGAGGGACGCAAGGCAAGCACTGCCAAGCCAGAATCAGGGAGATCACCCTTTTAGGGGATGCCTTGGCCGATAAAAAAGGACAAATTCATCAGCTAGGAGGAAGCACGGCTACCCCTTCCATGGCATGTTCCACTGCAGGCTAAACGGTGGACGTGCAAAGCACCGTTGCGCGATTCGCCCCCCAGACCACGTACCGAGCCGCCTCGACGGCGTCCGCATCAAAACGCCCCAGCCAGGAGGAACAAGTCTTCAACAAGCTTGCAGCGTTCCTGCTCTTTGCCGCCTGCCTCTGCTTTGCCTCCATCGCCTCCGCCGCCGTGCAGGAGTTCGGCCCCGACTTCCACCGCTTCACCATCGGCGACGACAAGGAAAGGTCCAAGACCATTCTTCAAAGCATGAACGAGAAAACGTAGCCGCACGCAGGCTGCGCCGAAGGCGCGGCCACCCTTTTTGCCTCCATAGCAACTTTCACCCTTCTGGGTGCTTGATTTGTCCGGAAAAAATCTCAATATTTGTTCCAAGCAACGGCGACCCTGCCGCCAGCTCTGGCGCTTCCCGCCAACACTGCAACCCCTTTCAACAAAGGTGTCCGAAATGAAAAAACTGTTTTTTGCCCTTCTGTGCGCCGGTCTCATGTCCATGGCCCTTCCCGCTGCCTCTCAGGCTGAGGATCTCGACATGGGCAAGATCAAATGCGAAGAGCTCATGAAAATGGGCGATCAGGAAAAAATACTGATGATCTTCTGGTTTGACGGCTATCTGAGCCAGAAAAAGAACGACACTCAGGTTGATGAAGAATGGATTAAGAAACTGTCTCAGCATGTTGCCGAATTCTGCGCCAAGAATCCCAGCGCTGCTGCCATTCAGTCTCTTTCCAATTAACCTACATGATTCGCATTCTTTTGCTTTGTGGAGAATACAATGATGAAAAAATTCATCTTTGGTGCCATTGCCGCCGCGTTCCTGCTTTCTGCTCCTCTGGCCGCCCAGGCCGAAACGAAAGACGTGGCAAAAACTACCTGCAAGGAACTTCTGTCTGACAAGGACGGCATGCCTATGCTGATCATGTGGATAGACGGCTACCTCAGCGCCGCCTCCGATAACACCGTCTTTAGCCAAGAGTGGCAGCAGAAGCTCGGCCAGCATCTGGGCGAATTCTGCGGCAAGAATCCCGACAAGACCATCATGGACGCCATGAACGCCCTGCCTTCGGAATAGATCTGCTCATTCATAGCCATTTTCATTGAACGCATGCGGCGCTGGGCACTCTGCTCCTGCAGACTCAGCGCCGCCTTTATGTGGCCACTTCAGGGAGACTCAAATGAAACTTCGCACTCTTCTGCTTGCCGCCCTCCTCGTTCTCTGCTTCGGCATCGTTTCCGCCAGCGCCAGGCAAATCGCCGTTGTCAACGGCTGCGGCTTCACCATCAAGCAACTTGGCCTCGCCGACTCCAATGCCAGCGGCCCCGCCCAGGACCTCCTCGGCCAGGAAGTCCTCGAGAATGGCGAGACCCTCACCATCGACATCCAAGGTGGCGACAAGGGCTGGGAACTCATTGCCGTTGACAACGAGGGCACCCAGGTGAACTGGCAGAACCTCGACCTCACTGGCGTTTCCAAGATCACCCTCAAGGGTGACGGCACCGCCAGCCTCGAATAGTCTCCTTTCTCTGCAGCCAAGCCAGCCCGTGCACGATACTGGCCGGCTTGCCTTGCGCAGCTGGCATCTCCCTCGCCATGACCGCAGCCAGTTCCGTCATTGACGAAGCAACGACAAGACTGGCAGAATGCCTGCCACGATTTTCTAGAACAGCACCAACTTTTCACTGCCTACGGGCAAAGGAACCTCGCCATGAAAAAGATTCTTGCCTCCCTCCTTTTCGCCGCCTGCCTCGGCTTTGCCGGCAATGCCTGCGCCGCCGTCCAGGAATTTGGTCCCGACTTCGCCCGCTTTGTCATCGACGTGAAGGACTGGACCCCCACTGCCACGCCGAACGGTGCCTCCTTCCTCAGTGCTGATAAATCATGCAACGTCGTTATTGCCGTTGACAAGAACGGCGGACAGAATGCTGAAGCCATCGCCAAAGCCATTGCCCAGCAGGCCGGCATGAGCGACGCTCAGGAAGTCGCCAAGGATGCCGACACCTACACGACGAAGGGCACCATCCAGGGCAAGGAGACCATGATCACCGTCTCCGTCGAAGGCGAGAAGTTCGTCTGCGTTTCCATCACCGGCGACTTGCAGAAGGGCGCCGACTTCATCGACACCTTGGACGAAAAGAAGTAGCTATCAGCGCATCGTCTGCCAGACTGCTCCTCAAGCGACGCAGCCTCGCACGGACTCGAAGCGCCGCCTCTTCCGCCTCGATGAGGCGACACCCCACCCCTCTTCGGCTCTGCCGACATCAGAAAGGAATACGATATGAAAAAGATTCTTGCCTCCCTTCTCTGCGCCGCCTGCCTCGCCTTCGCCGGCAGCGCTTCCGCCGCCGTCCAGGAATTCGGCCCCGACTTCGCCCGCTTCACTGTTGACGTCAAGGACTGGACCCCCACCGCCACTCCGAACGGCGCCTCCTTCCTCAGCCCCGACAGTTCCTGCAATGTCGTTGTCGCCGTCGACAAGCACGGTGGCAATAACGCTGAAACCATCGCCAAGGCCGTTGTTCAGCAGGCCGGCGTCAGCAATGCCCAGGAAGTTTCCAAGGACGCCAAAAGTTGCACAATGAAGGGCACCATCCAGGGCAAGGACATTCTGATTTCCGTTTCCGTCGAAGGCGACAATTTCTACTGCATCTCCATCAACGGCGACATCCAGAAGGGTGCCTCCTTCATCGAAACCCTCGACGAAAAGAAGTAGTTCCTCGTCGCATGCCGGCAAGTCTCTTGAGCTGTCCGGCCTAGCATAGACTCGAAGCGACAGGCGCCGATGAACCGCCACAGGTTTTCGGCGCCTGTCTTTTTGCGATGGCCACTAGCAAGCCATTCAGTAGCCCCCAACGCAGAGCAACCAGATTGGCTTCGCCGGCAACGCATCCGCCACCGTCCAGGCATGCTGCCCCGGCTTTTTCTGCTTCACCGTCGACGTCAAAGACAGCTTGACCGCCGGACCTGAATTTTGCCTCCGGGCTTCTATCAACCTGCCAAAACCTTTCGGTACCCTTACGGTGCAGATCTTGCCTTCGGCTATGAGCTTGTCGCCACCAACCGCTCTTGGGACTTTAACCCTTGAGATTAAACATATGATGCCATGCACACCAAAAGGCTCCAGCGAGGGGAGACTTCCCCGCTGGAGCCTTGGCTTTTCCTGGCAGGAACCGGCAGTCCTACGCGCTCCAGCCTCTGGAGGCGAGGGAGGCACCGCTCCTCAAAAGCAGGAAGCATCCGACGCCAGGAATGGCGTCGGCAAGCTGAACGGCCTTGGCGGGTTCCATGACGGCAAAGGCCGTGGCGAGCGCATCGGCAAGGACGCAGTCGGGCGCGACAACGCTGGCGCTGACGCAGTCGGCCATGGCCTGCGAGGCAGGGATGACGAGGTGGCTTTTGCTTCCGTCAAGCAGGACCTGCTCGTAGACGCCGGAGGTGGCAAGGCTCCTGTCCGTCAGGGAGACGGCGCAGGGATAGGAGCCTGCATGGAGCGGGTCCTCCACGGCCACGCGCCAGGGGGCGCCTGAGGAGGAGACGCCGGAAGCCACGATGTCGCCACCGGCGTTGACCATGTAGCTGGCAAGGCCGGCCTGGGATAGGACACGGCCCATGGCCTGGGCGATGTAGCCCTTGGCGATGCCGTCGAGGGTCACGCCCATGCCGCTCTCTATCCCAAGCCCGCCGGAGCGCCGCACGCGGCCGAAGCCGACGAGCTCGAGGCGTTCCGCAAGCTCCTTGGCGTCCACGCGCCTGCCTTCCTCCCGCGATGTCCGAAGCAGGGAGAGCAGAGGCAGGACCGTGGGATCGAAGCGTCCCTGGGAGAGGCTGTGGATGTCGGCCGCCTGGCGCATGACGGCGCCAAGCTCCTGGGGCACGTCGGCAAGGGAACCCTGGCTGTTGAGCACGCCCAGCGGGGACGAGGCATCGTGGCAGGTGAGCACGGCCTCGAGCCTGCGTCCTTCGGCAAAAGCCTTTGCCACGCCGTCCTCGGCAAGGGAAGCGGGGGCACCGGCAACGTCGATGCGCACGATAGTCCCCATGAAGAGGGCGGTCTGCTGGTAGGTCTCAGGAGAGGTCTTGGCGAAGACGGCGACAGGCGCCACGGCTGCGCCGGCAAGGGCGCCCATGCCCGCAAGGAAGCTTCTTCTGTTCAGTCTGGTCGCGCGCTTAGGCATGGGGCTGCTCCTTGTTGGCTTCCTGGGCCTGCTGGATGACGGCTGCGGGGGCTTCCGGCGCCTCGGGCTTTTCCTGTTCAGGCTTGGCTGCGGGAACCGGCTCCACGCGCTGGTTCAGCAGGTCGATGCGACGCAGGATGAGGCGCTTGCAGGCGTCCACGCAGGCCTCCCTGCAGTCGCGACCGTAGGAGAGGCAGAGCTTGTGGTCTATCTCGATGCGTCCGTCCACGACGCTGAGGGCCTTGGCTGGGCAGGTGCGCACGCACCTGCCGCACTTGATGCAGCCGGTGCCGCAGGTTTCCGTGACGACCTTGGCCTTGTCCCTGGAATTGCAGGGGACGCAGATGCGGGCGCGGGCTGGAATGAGCTCGAGCACGCCGCGGGGACAGGCGGAAACGCAGGTGCCGCAACCGGTGCAGGAACCGATGTCCACGCAGGCGAGACCGCCGACGATGTGCATGGCATCGAAGGGGCAGGCGCGCACGCAGTCGCCGTAGCCGAGGCAGGAGTGGCTGCAGGTGTTGGTGCCGCCGCGCAGCAGGGAGGCGGCGGCGCAGGACGGAATGCCCTGGTACTCGTAGCGCTGGGCCACGTTGCCGGCGTACACGTCGCAGCGTCGCATGGCGACCAGCGGGTCGGCTTCGGCAACGGTCTTGCCCACGAGTTCGGCCAGGGCGACGATGGCTTCGGACGACGACGCACAGCAGCGGTTGGCCGGCACGTCGGGGTTGGTGACGACGGCGGTGGCGTAGCCTTCGCAGCCGGCGAAGCCGCAGCCGCCGCAGTTGGCGCCGGGAAGCAGCTCCATGGCTGCCACGATCTTGGGGTTCTCCTTGACCGCAAAGACTTTGGAGGCCGCGGCCAGCAGCACGGCGGCGGCCATGCCGAGGCCAAGCATGGCAAGGATGGAATAGGTAACCATAACTTGATTCCTCCCGTTACTGGGCCATGCCCTTGAAGGCCATGAAGGCGAGGGACATGAGGCCGGCCATCACCAGCGCGATGGGCGTTCCGGCCATGGTCTTCGGCAGGCGGCAGGTGTCCAGGCGCTCGCGTATGCCCGCCATGAGCAGGAGCGCCAGAAGGAAGCCGGAGCTGTAGCCGGCCGCGTACAAGAGCGAGGTGACCAGGTCGTAGCCCTTGCGCTGCATGAGCAGGGCAACGCCCATGACGGCGCAGTTGGTCGTGATGAGGGGAAGGTAGATGCCGAGGGAGCGGTAGAGCGGAGGCACCATCTTCTTCAGGAACATTTCAACGAACTGCACGAGGGCCGCGATGACCACGATGAAGACGATGGTCTGCAGGTAGCCGAGCTTGAGCGGGTCGAGCACGTAGTGCTGCATGAGCCAGGTGAAGAGGGTGGCCACGACGGTGACGAAAATGACGGCCGCGCCCATGCCGACGGCAACGCCCTTCTCCCTGGAGCAGCCAAGGTAGGGGCAGTTGCCGAGGAACTGGGAGAGCAGAATGTTGTTGACGAAGATGGCCGAGACAAAGATTGTCAGAATATCCATTGCTTACACTCCCTTCTTGGCATCTTCGGGCATGGCCATCTGCAGCTGGCAGGACTTGCAGCTGGCGCCGCAGGCCTGACAGCCGATGCTCACCGGCTCGGTGCCGGTGCGGTGGGCCTGCCAGCGGTTGATGCAGTTCATGCCGGCAAGGATGAGGCCGAGGCAGATGAAAGCGCCCGGCGCCTTGACCATGATCTGGAAGGGCTCGAAGGCATCGCCGAAGAGGTTCATGCCGAACCAGGTGCCGTTGCCGAGGATTTCCCGCAGGGATCCGAGGAAGGTCAGCGCCATGGTGAAGCCGAGGCCGATGCCGAGGCCGTCGGCGATGGAGGCCGCCACGCCGTTCTTGGCCGCAAAGGCCTCGGCGCGGCCGAGGATGATGCAGTTGACGACGATAAGCGGAACGAAGATGCCGAGCTTCTCGTAGAGGGAGTAGACGTAGGCCTGCATGAGCAGCTCGAGGGAGACGACGAGCGAGGCCGCAATGACGATGAAGCAGGCGATGCGCACGGCTTTGGGAATGATGTGCCGCATCATGGAGACCAGAATGTTGGACAGGGTGAGCACGAAGACGACGGCCACTCCCATGCCGATGCCGTTTTCAGCGGAGGTGGTGACGGCCAGCGTGGGACAGAGGCCAAGGACAAGGCGGAAGGGGGGCATTTCCTTCCACAGGCCCTTGGTGAATTCCTGCATTAAGGTCATGTTACTTACCTCCCCAGAACTGGACGAGCTCCGGCTTGAGCTTCTTGTAGAGGGCATCGGCCTTCTCCACGGCCTCGATGACGCCCTTGGACGAAATGGTGGCGCCCGAGATGCCGTCGATGGAGCCGCCCTGGGCCGAGAGCTTCACGGGAAGCTTGGCGCCGGCGAACTGCTCGCGGAAGGAAGGCTCCTTCACGCGCATGCCGAGGCCGGGCGTCTCGGAGAGCTGGGTCGTGCCGATGCCGGCGAGGGTGTCGTTGGCAACGTTGAAGCCGACGAGGACGCCGATGGGGCCGCCGTAGCCGGCGCCGTGTTCCTCGAGGGCGACGCCGACGAGCTTGCCGCCCTGCTTGCTAGGAAAGGCCGTGACCTCCCTGCCGTCTTCAAGCTTGAAGACGTGGCGGTCCGCAATGGGGTTGTTCTCGCCCTTGGCGAAGACCGAGGCGAGGGCCGGGCCCTGCACGTTGCGCAGCACCTGCTCCTCGATGGCGGGGGCCGTCACGGTCTTCAGGTAGGAAAGGACGAAGCCGGACAATCCGCACAGTGCCGTGAGCACCACAATCATTTTAAGTATGCCGGCCATGTCACTTCACTCCGAAAGGCTTGGGCCGAATCATGTCGAAATACGGCGAAAGTAGACTGGTTACCAGGACGGCGAAGGGGGCGCCGTCGCTGTAGCTTCCAAAATGGCGGATGACGAACATCATCAGTCCGCAGGTAAGGCCGTAGCACAGCATGCCCGCGGAGACCGCAGGCGCGGTGCAGGGTTCGGTAGCCATGAAGAAGGCGCAGAGCAGGATGGAGCCGGAGCACATGTGGAAGACCGCACTGGCGTTGGCGGCAGGATCCGTCATCTGCAGGTAGGCGAAAGGGAAGCCTGCGCCGATGAGCACGCCGATGACGATCTGCCAGCGTATCTGGCCCCTGACGAGCAGGTAGATGCCGCCGAGCAGGAGCGCGCCGACCTGGCCGGCGCCGAGGGCGTTGATCTGGTGTCCCAGCAGGAGGTCGAGGACGGGTATGGCGTTGGCCTCGGCCACGCCGAAGTACTTGAGCCGCGCCAGCGGGTCGATGAACGAGGTCGCCGTCTGCACGATGTTGGGATCCATGTGGACCGGGAAGGAGATGAAGAGCACGGCCCAGCCGATGAGCGGGGTGCAGAGGGGGTTGTTGCCGTGGCCGCCGAAGAGCATCTTGCCAAAGAGCATGGCGCTGACGGCGCCGATGACCACGATCCACCAGGGAGCGCCGGCAGGCAGCATGAAGGCGTAGAGCAGGCCGGCCACGACGGCTGTGAAGTCGTCTATGGTCGACTTGCGGTCCATGGCCCAGCAGCAGATGGCCTCCACGGCCACGCAGACGGCCATGGCAAGGCACATGACCCTGAGGGCGGGCAGGCCCCAGTTCACGACGGCCATGGCGGCCGCGGGGAGCAGGGCGATAAGCTGATCGATGCTTCTTTTGAACACGGTGCGTCCGCAGTGCCAGTACGGCGGGGCGCTCATGCTCAGAAGCAGAGTTGGTGTAGCGTCTTTCATTTTACTCTCCCTGCTTGACGCGTTCGGCGTAGACGCCGGCCGTCTTCAAGAGCTTGAGGCCGAGCTTTTCCTTGGCCAGCCTGATGTACTGGAGCACCGGCCTGCGGGCGATGCAGACGTAGCCGCACAGGCCGCACTCGAGGCAGCTCGTGATGTACTCGTCGTAGCAGCGGTCGTGGAGACCGAACTCGGCGTAGCGGCTCAGCATGTCGGGCCGCAGACGAGCGGGGCAGATGGCGGAACAGGAGCCGCAGGCCACGCAGGGGCTGTGCCCCTCCATGGGCGGAATGGTTCCGCTTTCCACGATGAAGAGGCCCGAGGCGCCCTTGGTGATGCTGCGGTCCATCTTGTCGAGGCTCTCGCCGCGCAGGGGGCCGCCGCGGACGACGGTGTCGCCTGGCTGCAGTTCGATGTTGGCAAAGTCGATCAGCTCGCCGATGGTGGAGCCGTCGCGGACGATGTAGTTGCCGCTGTGGATAAGGGAGCCGATGGTGATGACCGTCTCCACCAGGGGGTAGCCCGTCAGGGCGACGCGACCGAGGCTCCAGACGTTGTGGATGCCGACGATGCCCACGCCCTCGGGCTTTTCTCTGCCGGTGACGCTTTTGATGACCAGGGCGTTGACGCTGGCGGGGTAGTGGTAGGGCACGCGCGCGATGTCGACGTCGCGGTGCCGGAACTTCATGTTGCTGGGGATGGCCAGAACGATGCGCTTGGCGGGGGAGAGGCGGCGCAGCATCTCCATGCCGAGGGCGAAGGTCTTGGTGTGGCTGAGCAGCATGGGCTCGGCCCAGGTGACGCCGGGGTCGGGGTTGAGGCAGTTGACGATGAGGGTTTCGCACTTCTGCCCCAGCGACTTGGTATTGACGCCAAGCCCCTTGAGCACAGGCACGAGATCCTCGCCGCGCTCCTCGCGGGCGAGCAGGTCGATCTTTTCAACGGACTCGCCGAGCTTCTTCAGCTCCTCGTCGGGCTCCACGGCGTCCACGAAGACGCTGCGCTCCGTGATGTCGGTCACCGTGCCGTAGATGGGCGAGAAAAGATCGCCCTTGCCCGGCGCCGGATGCGTTGCCAGGTGCATGTAGGGATAGACCAAGGTCTTCTTCTTGACCGCGGCATCCACGGCGAAGCCCTCGCGGTTCAGACGCACCGTCTTCGGCATGGGCCCCATGCCGAAGCGCTGCGTAACGCCGTTGGAGAGGCAGAACCGCGGGTCTGTCAGCATTGTAAAGTGTTCTTTCATGTATTCGTCCCTATGCGGCCCCGGGAAAGGCGATCCTTCCGGAGCCCTGCTGGTTGGCTACTTGAGATGGCACTGCGTGCAGGGGGCCTTCTTGCCGGGGCCCTTCTTCCCGCCGTCGTGGCAGTCCATGCACAGCTTGTGGTTCGCTTCCATCCTGCCGGGAACGAGCTTGGCGGGCTCCCTGTCATGGCAGCCGGCGCACTTCATGGTCTCCATGTTCTTGTGCAGCCGGGGAGCCGGACCGCCCTCGGGCGCCTTGACGCTGTGGCACTTGGCGCAGGAGCGCGCCCTGTTCCCGCCGAACCACTCCTTGTGGCAGCCGGCGCAGCGGGCGTGCACGGCGTCGGCAAGGCTCGGCGGCGTGCCGGCCTCGGGCTTCTCCTTCGACGGCGCCTTGCCCTCTTCATGGCATCCGCTGCAGTTCTGGGGCGCATCCTCTATGGACGTGTCCTTGTGGTGGCAGGAGGTGCACTCCAACCCCATGTCGTCCTTGTGGACCTTGTGGCCCCAGTCGTGCTTGCCAGGCTCGTAGTGGTGACAGGAGACGCAGAGCTCCTTGGCATAGCGCTGGGGATGGTCCTTGACGAAAGCCTCGTCGAACTTCTTGCCGTGGCAGTCGTCGCAGGACGCCGTCTCTTTCGCAGGATCCACCGGGACGTGGTGGCACTGCGCGCACTTCAGCCCCAGCTGCTCGTGCCTAGCGTGCTCGAAGACGACGGCCCCGCCGCTGTTCGGCAGAGCCACCCTCTGCGGGACGCCGGCGGCATCGTCCGGCACGAGGTAGCCAAGGACGCCGACAGCGCCCAGCAGGCAGGCAGCGATAGTCGCGGGCAAAAACCGTTTGTTCAACACGAAAACCCTCCTCGTCATGCTGTGCTTCGTTTTTCGGCACAACGATACATCCTTCTTTGACGCTTAGCATAAACTTGGGGCCTTTAGGAAGAAAAATCTGCGTCAGCTACCTATATTTTTGCGACTCGGAGTTTTTTTGTTATTGTGAAATATGTCACATTGAGCTTGTGAAAAAAAGAGTAGAGTCGAAGTCACTCACCTGTAAAGAAAAACTCAATCAGTTTCTCTCAATTGAAGGAGCTTGTCCTTTCTTTTCCCTGCAAATACAAAAAAATGCATTCAGCGAGCTTCCGTCTTCCGGGAGGGTGGACAAACCAGCCCATCTATCATATCAAGAATCATTCCTATCTTGTCATGCAGACGCAAGGCGCGTACTATCCATAGGCTTAGCCCTGCGCACATTCCTTCCAACCCAAGCGAGTCTCCCCATGGCGCAGAAAAAAAACACCTCCATCTACCTCGCGGCGGCCCTCCTCTTTGCCGGAGGCCTCGCCTGGCTCCTGTTTTCGGGCCTTTCCGAAAACAGCGTCTACTTCCTCAACGTCGCCGAGGCCAAGGCCCAGGATCCCGCCAAGCTGGCCAGCGCCAGGCTCTTCGGCACCGTTGCCCCCCACGGGCTTGCCCGCCCCGACGGCGCAGGCGACCTGCGCTTCCTGCTTGAGGACAAGGACGACAAGGCCGTCACCGTTGCGGTGAGCTACCGCGGCACAGTGCCCGACACCTTCAAAGAAGGCGCCGAGGTCATCGTCGAGGGCGGCATGGAAAAGGACGGATCCTTCAGCGCCAAGACGCTGATGACCAAGTGCCCCTCCAAGTACCAGAAGCAGAACCGCCAGAAGCTCTAGTTTCGCAGGCCTTCCCCACGGCTTTTCAAGGACGCGCCATGTACTTCTTCGCCTACGCCCTGCTCCTCGTCGCACAGTTCTGCTCCCTTGCCTGCGCGGGCCTGGCGATCGTCCAGATACGCCAGCGCCAGATCCAGGGCGCCTCCCTTGCCGAAAAGGGACACTGGGCCGTCACCGCCTGCCTGCTCCTGGCCTCGGCCCTCCTGCTGCACGCCCTTTTCTGGAAGGACTACCGGCTCGACTACGTGGCCAGCTACACGGACAACATTCTGGACGTCTTCTACCGGCTGACGGCTTTCTGGGCGGGGCAGCCGGGCTCCATGCTCTTCTGGGCCCTCGCCGTGTCGGCCATGGGCACCATCTTTGCCTGCACGCGGAGCTGCCGGGAGCTGCAGCCCGAGACGAGGCTCTGGTTCTGGGCCTTCTTCCACATTGTCATGGCTTTCTTTGCCCTCATCCTCACGGTGTGGAGCAATCCCTTCGCCATGACCCTGCCGGCGCCTGCCGACGGCAGGGGACTCAACCCCCTCCTGCAGAACCCCGGCATGATCATCCATCCGCCTCTGCTCTTCCTCGGCTACGGCGGCTTCACCGTCCCCTCCTGCCTTGCGCTGGCCATAGCCTGCTCGTCGCAGGGCGCCCTCGAAAAGCCCTGGCACCGGGCTTCCCGTACCTTCTGCCTCACGGCCTGGACCTTCCTCACGGCCGGCATCCTGCTTGGCTGCTGGTGGGCCTACATGGAGCTTGGCTGGGGCGGCTACTGGGGATGGGATCCCGTCGAGAACGCCTCCCTCATCCCCTGGCTCGTCGCCACGGCCACCTTCCACACCCTGGCCATGGAGCGCCGGAGAGGACTTCTGGCCCGCACCAACGTCTTTCTCATCAGCCTGACGACCATTGCCGGCTTCTTCGCCACCTATCTGGTGCGCAGCGGCGTCATCGACTCCGTCCACGCCTTCGGGCAGAGCCCCGTCGGCGCGCCCCTGCTCGTCTTCATCTGCGCCATGCTCCTGCTCTCCGCCGGGATTGCCTTCCAGTCGCCCCGCCGCGGACGAGCCCTGACGAATCCGGCCAGCCGCGAAGGGCTGCTCGTGCTCACCGTCTGCACCCTGCTGGCGCTGGCGGCCATCATTCTGCTCGCCACCATGTGGCCCGTCGTCAGCCGGCTCTGGACCCAGGCCCCGCAGGGGCTGGACGCCAAGTTCTACAACAGGGTCTGCCTCCCTCTGGGAACGCTCGTCGCCCTGGCGCTGGCCCTGTGCCCCCTCCTCTCCTGGAAGGGCGCCTTCGATGCCAGAAGGGGCCTTCCCGTCCTGCTTCTGGCCGCTCTTGCGGCAGGGCTCTGCGCCTTCCTCGGCTACGCCCGGCCCCACCCCCTGGCGGCGACCTTCGCGGCCTCGGCCGCCATTGGCGGCCTTGCGCTCTTCATGCTCCTCAAGCTGCTCGGCCGGCCTTCCTCGGACTTCAGCCTGGGCGCCCTCGGCTGCCATCTGGGCCTCGCCCTCTTCGTCCTCGGCGTCGCCTTCTCCGGCCCCTACAAGAACGAGGCCGATCTTTCCTTCGTTCAGGGCGAGCCCCAGACACTCGGCGGCTACGAGCTCGTCCTGAAAGATCTCCAGCAGGGCCGGCAGCCGGGCTACGAATTCCTGCTGGCCGAAATCGAGGTGATGAAGGACGGTCGCGCCGTCGGCATCCTCAGGCCCGAAAAGCGCGCCTACGACAAGTTCGGCGGCATGTTCTTCACCGAAGTCGACGTCCTCCCCAGCCTCGGCGAGGAGCTCTACGCCTCCCTTTCCGGGATGGACGGCCGGGGGCGTGCCGTGGCCAAGGTCAGCGTCGAGCCGCTGGTCAACTGGCTGTGGATAGGCGGAACCCTCATGTCCCTCATGCCCCTGCTTGCCCTGCGCCGGCGAAAGACCAAGGCGGAAGCGCAATGATTGCGCTCATGCACGTTGCCAAGACCTTCGGCGCGCGCCTGATCCTGCGCGACTGCACGGCCGAGTTCAACGAAGGGACCGTTTCGCTCCTTACAGGCGAAAACGGCGCCGGCAAGTCCACGCTCCTGCGCATCATTGCCGGCCTGTCCCAGCCAAGCTCAGGGCACATTTCCTTTGCGCCCGAGGATCCCTCCATCGGCTTCCTCGGCCACCAGACCTTTCTCTATCCGGCCCTGACCGCCCTCGAGAACCTTGCCTTCTGGCAGAAGGCCCACGGCCTTCCCGCAGACGAGTCCACGCTGCTCGGCATGCTGGAGCACGTGAACCTCGCCCGGCACGCCCACGAGCGGGCCGGCGTCTTTTCCCGGGGCATGGCCCAGCGCCTGAGCCTTGCCCGCGTCCTGCTCCAGCGCCCCGACGTGCTCCTGCTCGACGAGCCGGGCACGGGCCTCGACCAGGCCTCGCAGGCCATGCTCGAGGAAGAGATTCTCAAGGCCAGAAAGCGCGGCGCAACCATAGTGTGCGTCAGCCACAACCTGGAGCGCGCCCGCGCCCTTGCCGACTGCGTCTGGCGCATTAGGGACCGGCGTCTCGAACTGGAGGAGGCAGGATCATGATGCGCCTTGCGCTTGCCATGGCGCTGAAGGACGTGCGGCTCACGCTCTTCCGCAGCGCCGGCCTCGTCCAGGCCCTGCTGCTGGGGCTTCTGCTCGTCTTCATGTTCTCCCTTTCGCAGAAGGCGGGCGAGCGCGTCTCTGCGCAGACGGCCGCCACCATCTTCTGGCTGGCCTCCTCCTTCTGCCAGGTCCTCGTCTTCAACGCCGTCTACGCCTACGAGGAGACGGCAGGGCAGCGCCTCGGCCTTCTGCTGGCGCCGGCGCCCACGGCGGCCGTCTGGCTCGGCAAGGCCATGGCCGGCTTTGTCCTCGTCTTCCTGAGCCAGCTCGTCTTTCTTCCGGCCACGGCCGTCTTCCTCGCCCAGGAGCCCTCGCACTGCCTTGCCGAAGGCCTCGCCATGCTCGTCCTGGCAGACACAGGCCTTGCCGCGCTGGGCTCCCTGCTCGGCGCGCTGGCCCAGGGGCAGGCGGCCAGGGAGTCGCTCCTGAGCCTCCTCGTCTTCCCCCTGCTGGTGCCGCTCCTGCTGTCTGCCATCTCGGTCTTTGCGGCCGTCTTCGGCGACGCCGCGCCTGACGGCGTCGCCTCGTGGCTCGGCTTTGCCGGCGCCTTCGACGCCATCTTCCTTGGAGCAGGCCTCCTGCTCTTCCGCTTCATCTACACTGGAGAAGAGTAATGCGCGTCTCCCGCTTTCCCTGGACGCCCGCGCTCCTTGCCGCCGGCGCAGGCCTTCTGGCGGCCTCGCAGTGGCTCGTCTTCGCATATGCGCCTGTCGAAGAGGTCATGGGACCCATACAGAAGATATTCTACATCCACCTTCCGCTGGCCTGGTGGGGGCTTGTCAGCTTCTTCGTGGTCTTCGTCTGCTCCATAGCCTGCCTGGCGAAGAAGGATCCGGCCTACGACAGAACGGCGCGGGCGGCGGCCGAGATAGGCGTCCTGTTCACGACGCTCTGCCTCGCGACGGGCATGATCTGGGGCAGAAGGGCCTGGGGCGTGTGGTGGACCTGGGATCCCAGGCTTTCCACTGCGCTCGTCATGTGGTTCGTCTACGTTGCCTACCTCATTCTGGAATCCCTCGGCACCTCGCCCGAGCGCAGGCGCCTCGTGCGCTCCACAGTGGGCATCGTCGCCTTTCTGGACGTGCCCCTGGTCTTCCTTTCGGCGCGCATGTGGCGGTCCATCCATCCGGCTGTCTTCGCCAGCGAATCCGGCGGACTCGAACCCGAGATGAAGCTTGCGGCCATCTTCTGCACGCTGGCCATGGGCGTCTTCTGGCTGGGGCTCCTGCTCTTCAGGAAGACCCAGCTTGACCAGGCCCTCCACATCGACAGGCTGCTCTTCCGGCTGGAAGAGCGCGGAGAAAAGCAATGACAGAATCCTGGATAATGTACGCCGGCATGGCCGTCTGGGCCGGCATAGGCCTCTACGCCGTCTTCCTCGCCGCGCGCCAGCGCGCCCTGTCCAAGAAGATCTCCCTGCTGGAGGAGCTTGGCAATGACAAGACGCTGTGAGCAGGCAGCCCTGGCCTTCCTCTTTGCGGGCGTGCTCGCCATGCTGGCCTGCGCCCTCTGGGCCCGCTTCACCCAGCCTTCCATCGTGAAGCGCCTGCCGGCCCAGGCTCAGCAGGCGCAGGCCGAGATCTCCCCGGCGCAGAGCCGCATCTCCTCCCTCATGGCGGAAACAGCGAAGAATCCGGGCAACGTGGACGCCCTGCTCGAGCTGGCGCAGGAGTTCATGTCCCAGGGCCAGCCTGACGCCGCAGCCGGCTTCCTTGGCAGAGCCATGTCTGCTGACGCCGCCAACCCCATGCCGCCCTATCTGCTCGGCTACCTCAGGCACCAGCAGGGCCGGGAGCAGGAGGCCTGCGAACTCATGGAGCGCTCGCTTGCCATCAGGGACCAGGCGGCCGTGCGCGCCAGCCTCGGCATGGTCTACCGCTACTACGCCAAGGACAATGCCAAGGCCGAGGCCCACTGGAAGCGGGCGCTGGAGATGCCGGACCTTGAGGCGGAACAGCGGAAGACCGTTGAGGCGGAGCTTGCCAAGCTCGCGCAGGAGCAGGGCGCCACGCCGTAGGCTCCACTGATTTCGCAGCCATCCGTCCTCTCCCGGCTCCTGCAGGATTCTGGCCCTGCCAGGGAGATTCGCGCCAGGACACGGCGACGGAATCTTGACTTGCGCTGGCGCTTGATCCTTTGCATAGCGGGTTGTAGAAAAAAAGTTCAACAAACGCTTCAACTCGACGGCCCGCCGTCGCGGAGTTCCCATGCCAAAGCAGCCACGAACGCGGCCTCTCTCCAAGGCGGATGCCGAACCAGCCAGCCCCGCGCAAGGTCAGGACGGCGCCAGCAAAGGCCGCATCAGCCTCAGCCGCGGCGCCTTTGCCTTCATCCTAGCCTGCACCTTCCTTGCCGGTCTGCTTGCCGGATCGCTTGTCTTTCAGGCCATAGATCAGGGCCAGATGCAGAGCCAGGCGCCGGCACCGCAGGCCGCGGCTCCCGCAACCAGGGACTCCCTGCAGGCCCAGCAGGCCCAGATCGAGGCCAGCCGCAACGCCGGCTCCGCCATTGCGGCGCTGGAAAGCCAAGCAGCCAGCCATCCCAGCAACAAGAACGCGCTCATCGCGCTCGCCAACGCCTACTTTGATGCCGACAGGCCGACTGAGGCGGTCCCGGTCTACGAACGGGCCCTCGCCCTCGATCCCGCCAACGCCGACGTGTGGACCGACCTCGGCATCATGTACAGGGCGCTCGGCCGCTACGACGACGCCCTCAAGGCCTTCGACAAGGCGCTGGCTGCGGTGCCGGACCATGCCAACGCACAGTTCAACGCCGGCGTTGTCCGCTACTTCGATCTCAAGGACAAGGAAGGCGGCCGCAGGGTCTGGGAAGCCCTGCTCAAGCAGCGCCCCGGCGCCAGGGCGCCCGACGGCAGGGCGCTTGCCGACTTCCTGAAGTCCCTGCCCTAGCCTCGCTTCCCTTTTCAACGCCTCTTCTCCCTCTTTTGCTGCACGGCGCGCCATGCGCGCCAAGGGACACACTAAGCCATGCGCTCTCTCAAATTCCTCTGTACAAGCCTCAGCCTCCTCGCCTTTCTCCTTCTAGCATGGACGGCGCAGGCCCCGCTGGCCGCGCCCAAGGCGCCTCCAGCCCAGCCCGCTCCGACGGCCAAGGCCGAACAGAAGCCTGCACCCCTCATCGATCTCAATGCTGACAGGCGAGGCGCACAGCGCCACGGCGCGCCCCAGCTCCCGGGCCAGCCTGCTTCGCTTGCCCAGTCTGCTTCAGCCCATCCCGGCATGCCGCGTGCCAATCCCTTCCTGCAGAACATGGTGCCGAGCACGCTCAAGGAAGAGAACCTGAACCTCGCGCCTTACCTCTTCATCCTGCCAGATAGCGAAGGAAGGCTGGACATCGCCAAGGCCGCCATGGTGGACAGGCCCAAGCCGCAGCTCCAGACGCCAGTCCAGGGCCAGCCCGGCAAGCAGGCCCAGCCTGCGCCCACGCTCGAGGATCTGGGCAAGGACACGGGCCAGCTCACCTTCAAGCCCTATCTGCAGCAGAAGAGCCAGATGGGCCTTGCCGGCGCGACCTCCGGCCCCGTGTGGTTCCGCTTCATCCTGCAGGAGCTGCCCGAGGGCGCACAGCCCAAGACCTACCTGCTTGACCTTGGCGACGCCATCCACGACAGGGCCGTGCTCTACACTCCCCTGCCCAGCGCCGACGGAACAGCCGAATGGAAGGAAAGCCTGCCCGGCAAGCGCGGCGTCATGCTCCTGCCCGAAGCCGGCTCCACCCCCCTCGTCTGCTACCTGCGCACGGACAGCATGCCGAGCGTCTGGTTCGCCCCTATGATGCGCACCCCGCAGGACGCCGCAACCTCGTTCGAAGGCTACTACCGGCCCGGCGCCATGCTCATTCTGGCCGTGGTCCTCGTCATCTGCCTGCTGCGCGCCTTAAGCGAGCAGGGGCAGTGGCGCGTCTGGGCCTTCCTCTACCTCGTCTGCGCCCTGGCCCAGGCCTGGCTTGGCGTGCGCACCGTCAACGGCCCCATGGACTGGCAGACCGTCTGCGCCCTAGTGGCGCCGGGACTGGCTCTCTTCTTCTATCCCATGGCCGCGCGCACGCTCATGCGCTGCGCCGAGAATTCGCGCCTCTTCGACTGGCAGTACCTGCTCCTCTCCCTGCCGGGACTGGCGCTGGTGCTCCTGCCCCTCGTGCCCAACATGCACTGGGTTTCCCGCTACGCCGAATACTGGCCCCTGGGCCTTGCCCTCTTCATTCCGACCACGCTGGCCGCCTGCCTCTGCGGGCTTGCCGGCTCCTTCAGGCTCCTGCTCGGCTCCATCATTCCGCCGGCTGCCGTGTGCGCCGGCATCGTGGGCATGAAGTCGGGCTATCCTCCCCAGTTCCTGGCAGCCCTTCCGCTCTGGGGCACGGCACTCGGCGCCCTCGTCGTCATGGGCCTTCCCCAGCCCTCCCCGCTTGAAAGCGCAGGACGAAGGGGCCGGGACGCAATGCCGAACCTCGACCAGGCGCCCCGACGGCAAGCCACCGTTTCCAAAGACGAATTCCTGAGCCTCGACAGCCAGGCGGCCATGACGGCCCAGACAGGCCAAGCGGCCGGCAGCCTCGACCTCAATCTGGAAGGCGCTATCCCGCCTGCGCCGACCGCACCGGCAGCGCCGGCAGCCGCGCAGCCTTTCCAGAGCGCCCAGGCAACGAGCGCCCCCGAGGCGCCGGCAGAACTCTCCCTTGATCCCAAGGATGATCCCAAGGCCCACTACGCCCCCTATCTCGAGGCGCCGGTTAAGGACATCATGGAAAGCGCCTCGGCGCTAGCCTCTGAAAACCTGCCCTCGAGCTCCAAGGAGCGCGTCAACGACATCCTCTCCTCGGCAGGCGCCATTGCCGGCATCGTCAAGGACGGCAAGGCCAGCGCAGCCAAGGCCTGCGACCGCACGAGGCAGGACTTCGAACTGCAGAAGCTGCTCCAGCAAGCCCACGACGCGGCTGCCGAAATCTGCGCCAGAAACGGCGTGGGGCTTTCCTGGTACATGTCCCCCACGCTCGGCCAGCACTTCACCGGCTACGGCAGGGAGCTGGAGCGCGTGCTCCAGAGCCTGCTCAAAACCACGGCCAGCGCCATGCAGAAAGGATGCCTGAGGTGTTCTGCCAAGCACATGCAAGGCTCTTCCGATGCCGGCGAACTCCTCTTCTCCATTGCTGCCTCCGGCAAGGGCGCCGGCATCCCCGATCCCCTCTCCCTCATGCAGGCACGGGAGCTTGCCATCGCCGCAGGCGGCTGCCTCGGCATGGAATGCCGGCAGGACGAGACCAGCGTCACCTTCACCATGGGCCTCGACAGCGCCCAAGACCAGCCAGCCCAGACAGGCCAGGCAGCCGGACCCGCAGAGCCGATGCCTTCCGCCCAAGCGGTCCAGCCCGCTCCCAGCCAGCCGGACCCGGCAGCTCAGTCTCAGGCGCCTCAGGCTAGGCCCGCTCCAGGCCAGCAGCCTGTTCAGCAGGCCAGCCCTCACCCGGCCCCCCACGCCTCCCAGCCCCCGGCGAGGGAGCCTGCCCAGGCGCCTGAAGCCAGACCCTCAGGCCAAGCCAAGAGCCATGGACTCAAGACAATACTTCTTGCCGACAATCCGAACATTGCTGTACAAATCGAGAACATCCTCTCCCGTTTAGGATGCCAGGCGCGGACTGCCAGGGCGGCCAGCGACCTCTACAACCTGCATGAAACCAGCCCGGCAGACATGCTCATCCTGCAGGGACGCTCCGCGGATCCCAAGCTTGCAGGCACCCTGAATGCCGTCAAGAATGCATGCAGGCTCCGTGGCCTGCCTCTGCCCACCATTCTGGCCGTCACGCAGGACGAAAGCACGTGGCACGAACTGGCCAAGGCCGGATTCACCCACGCGCTGACCCTGCCGCTGGACGAGGAGGCCCTTGCCGGCACCGTCTGCGAAGCCCTGCAGGCGCTGGGAAGGAAGCTTCCCCCGGCCGCGCCGAGCCCAGCGGAGCCTGAAGAGGCCGTTCCCGACCTCTTCGGCGAAGCCCCTGCCCCGGGCCAGCCCCCCAAGGCCTCCCTGGAGCAGGACAACGGCTCACTCAGCCTTGATCTGGACTTTGGCCAGCCGGTCAAAAAAAAACTTTAACCGGGGATGAAGGCGGCAACGCCCCCCTTCTGGAACAGGAACTCAGCCAGGCCGCGCTCAAGGCCAGGCAAGGATTCGCCACAGGCGACCTCGCCGCCGTCGAAGAGGCCTCCATGGCCATCTCCGGCACCGCCAAAGCCTGGCAGCTGCGGGCGCTGGCAAAGATAGCCTTCCTGGTCGGCCAGGCGGCCGGATCCAGGGACTTCGCAGCCGTCAAGGATCTGCTTCCCGTGCTGTGCGGCGCTGTGGAGCGAAAAATCCAGGAACTGCGGATCAACCGCTAAGGAGAAACCATGTACAACAAGATTCTTATCCCCGTCGAAGGCCGTGAAGGCGCCTGGAGGGCCATCCGCTCCTCTACCCAGGCCGTGCCCCTGCTGGCCGAGGGCGGCGAAATCCTCCTGCTCCACGTTGAAGCCCAAGGCTCCCAGCTGGTGGCGGGCATAGACCGCAAGAAGCAGAAGGAAGAGGACGAAGCGCACGGCAAGAGCCGCCTGCAGCCGGTCAAGGACTTCCTCGAATCCAAGAACGTCAAGTACAGACTGCTCGTGCGCAACGGCGTCATTGCCGACACCATCGTCAAGACTGCCCAGGAGGAGGATGCTGACCTCATCGTCATGTTCACCGACGGCGTGCAGAACATCTCCGAGCTGGTCTTCGGTTCCATCACCCAGCGCGTCCTCAAGAACACCGACATCGACCTGCTCTCCGTCCGCAAGTAGGCAATCCTTGCTCCTTCTTTCCGTACAGATCGGCGTCCTGTGCTTTCATCTGCTGGCATGGGGCGCCGTTTTCCATGTGCTCATGACCAAGCGCGATCCGCGATCCGCCTTCGGCTGGTCCGCCATCTGCCTCATGGTGCCGGTGCTCGGCGTCCTCCTCTACGCCCTCTTCGGCATAGGCAGGACGCAGAGCAGGGCCTCCAGACTCATGCGCGCCATCGCATCAAGGGAGCCTGGCTACGCGCACCCCGCGCCGAGGCCGTCGGAACTTGAGAATCTTCCGGCCAGCATCCTGCGCATGGCCAAGCCAGGCCTCCACCTCACAGGCCAGCCCGTTGCCGGAGGCAATGCCATAACGCCCCTCGTCAACGGCAACACCGCCTATCCGGCCATGCTTTCCGCCATACGCCAGGCCCAGCGCCACGTCTTCCTCTCGACCTACATCTTCTCCTCGGGCGTCATCGCCGACCGCTTCGTTGAGGCCCTGAAGGAAGCCCACGCCCGGGGCTGCGACGTGCGCGTGATCATCGACGGCGTGGGACGCGCCTACTCTCTTTCCACGCCTGCCCAGAAGCTGAAGGAGGCAGGCGTCAAGGTGGCCTTCTTCCTGCCACCCAAGCTCTTTCCGCCGCTGCTCTCCATCAACCTGCGCAACCACCGCAAGGTGCTCGTCTGCGACGACACGGGCTTCACCGGCGGCATGAACATCGCCGACTACCATGTCATGCGGGAGGACGCCCCGCAGGCTTTCGTCCAGGACATGCACTTCCGCTGCCAGGGGCCCGTCGCCGGCGAGCTGATCCGGGCCTTCCTCATGGACTGGGGCTTCGTCACGGGCACCTACGACAAGACTCTGCCCATCATCTGCCACGACGCCAGCGGTTCCTGCTGGTGCCGCATCGTGCTGGACGGCCCGGGCGGCGGCTTGGATCCCCTCAACGATCTCATTGCCGGAGCCATCTCGGGCGCCGAAAAGTCCGTGCGCATCATGACGCCCTACTTTCTGCCCACGCGCGAAATCATGGCTGCCCTGCGGTCCGCTGCGCAGAAGGAGATCGACGTCAGGATAGTGCTCCCGGCAAAGAACAACATGCCGCTGGTCCACTGGGCGAGCCTGCGGCTCATGGAGACTCTGCTCCAGGCAGGCGTGCGCATCTTCCACCAGAAGCCGCCCTTCGCCCACACCAAGCTGCTGGCCATCGACGGCTACTACTGCCAGATAGGCTCGGCCAATCTCGACTCGAGGAGCCTGCGGCTCAACTTCGAGCTGAACACGGAAGTCTTCAGCGCCTCCTTCGCTCGCCTCATGGAAGCCCACATCGACGGCAAGGCAAAGGACGCCGAGGAGATGACGCTGGAGAGGATCCAGTCCTTCAGCACCCTGCAGAAGCTGCGCAATGCAGCCTGCTGGCTCTTCTCGCCCTATCTGTAGCCCGCGCGGAGGCAGAAATGAGAGCGCCGCCCCTTCCCTGTTGCCGGAAGGGGCGGCGCCTGTCCTGTCGGGCTACTCGACAGTAACGCTCTTGGCCAGGTTTCTGGGCTGGTCGACATCCTTGCCCAGGTAGTCCGAGGTCTCGTAGCTGAACAGCTGGAGCGCCGGCAGCACGAAGAAGGCGGAGAGGGGCTTGCCGGCGTCCGGGACTGTCCAGACGTCGTCCGCCCCGAGATCGCAGCCCTCGTTGGCGAGGGCGATGACGCGTCCCTGGCGGGCCTGTATTTCAACCATGTTGGACTTGACCTTGGGAAGCAGGTCGTCGTCCAGGGCGATGGCGAAGGTGGGGAAGCTGCGGTCGATGAGCGCAATGGGGCCGTGCTTCATCTCGCCTGAGGCGTAGCCCTCGGCGTGGATATAGGAGAGCTCCTTGAGCTTGAGCGCGCCCTCCAGCGCCAGCGGGAAGCAGTGCCCGCGACCGAGGTAGAAGAAGTTCTTGGCGCCCGAGTACTTGCGGGAGAGCTCGCGTGCCCGGGCGTGCATGCCGGGCAGCGCCTCTTCGAGCATCTTCGGAAGATCAAGCAGGCCGTCGACGATGCCGGCCCTGAAGGCTTCGTCCGTGGTGCCCTTGCGGGCGCTCCAGGAGAGGGCCATGAGGGCCAGCATGAGCATCTGGCTGCACATGGCCTTGGTGGAGGCGACGCTGATCTCAGGGCCGGCCTGGGTGAAGACGACGGAGTCCGCCTCGCGGGCAATGGAGGAGCCGACGACGTTGCACAGGCCAAGCAGGGGCACGCCCTGCTCCTTGGCAATACGCAGCGCTGCCAGGGTGTCCGCCGTCTCGCCGCTCTGGCTGATGACGAGCACCATGTCGCGGGGGCCCAGCAGGAGCTTTTCGCGGTAGCGGAACTCGGAGGCTATCTCCACCTGCACGGGGATGCCGGCCCACTGCTCGATGAGGTAGCGGCCCCAGAGGCCGGCATGGTAGGAGGTGCCGCAGGCGACGACGTGCAGCCGCTCGGGCACGGGCAGGGCGTCGAGCTCGGGCAGGCGCACCACGCCAGATCCCCGGGCCACGCGACCGGCGAGGCCGTCGGCGACAACGCGGGGCTGCTCGAAGATCTCCTTGAGCATGAAGTGGCGGTAGCCACCCTTCTGGGCGGACTGCATGTCCCACTCGATGGTCATGACCTCGTGGCTCACGGGGGAGAGATCTTTGATGGCATAGATCTGGTAGCCCCGGCAGTCCACTCTGGCCATCTCCCCGTCCTCCAGGAAGACGACCTGGCGGGTGTAGGGCAGAAAGGCGGGAATGTCGGAAGCCACGAAGAACTCGCCCGTGCCTATGCCCATGATGAGGGGAGCCGACATGCGGGCTGCCAAGAACTCGCCGGGCTTCTCGCGGCTCATGAGGCAGACAGCGTAGGCGCCCTTGGCCAGGCGCAGCGCCTTGGCGAAGGCCTTGAGCAGATCGGGCTCGTCCTTGCGGCATTCCTGCACAAGATTGACCAGCACCTCGGTGTCGGTTTCGGAGCTGAAGGCATAGCCCTTGGCCTCGAGATCGGCCTTGAGCTCGAGATAGTTCTCGATGATGCCGTTGTGGACGATGGCGAGAGTGCCGTCGTTGCTCTCGTGCGGGTGGGCGTTGCGCACGGCGGGCTCGCCGTGGGTGGCCCAGCGCGTGTGCCCCATGCCTGTGGTGGCGGTGGAAGGGCGACGCCTGCTCAGCTCGTCCTCAAGGGCGGAAAGCTTGCCCTTGGCGCGGACTATCTCGAAATCGCTGCTCTGCACGGAAGCGACGCCGGCTGAATCGTAGCCGCGGTACTCCAGGTGGTGCAGGCCCTCTATGACGACGGGAACGGCGGGACGGTGACCGGAATAGCCTATGATGCCGCACATGGCGTTTCTACTCCCTGCATGCCTACATGTTGACGCGGTCGATGGTGTTCTGGTTGAGAATCTTCACCTTGCCCCGCTGGAGAAGCTCCTGGATGAAGAGGCCGTAGAAGCCGTCGCTGCGCTCGCGCATGAGCATGTTGTTCATGATGCGGTCAAGGCCCTGCCAGCGCTCGTCTTCGGGATCGGCCACCTTGACCACCCGGCAGGCGACGACGCCCTTGCCAGCCTTGCCAGCTACGTTGAAGATCTGGGGAATCCAGACGCCCTTTTCGGCAGCGAAGACGGCCTTGGAAAGCTCCTTGTCAGGCTCGAAGCCGTCCAGGGCGCCACTGCGCTCCATGGGAGACGAGGTCTTGACCTTGGCCTTGAATTCGGCAGGCAGCTCGCCGTCCTTGGCGTCCTTGAGAGCCTGCATGAGGACCTTGCCGGCCGCGGCCGCGCCCTGCTCTTCGCGCAGGCGCCTGGCAACGTCGTCCTTCACCTCCTCGAAGGGCTTGAAGGACGCAGGCGAAGCATCGTCCATGCGCAGGACGAGGTAGGCATCGCCCGCCTCGAGCGGGATGTCGATGGAGCTCCCCTTGGAGGTCTTGAAGACGCTCTCCACGCCGTCGGCCTTGAGACCAAGCTTCTCCGCCATCTCGTCGCGGGAGAGAAGGCCCGAGGTCTCGGCCTCGAGGCCGAACTTCTTCGCCGCCTCGGCCAGATCCTTGCCGAGGATGTTCTCCTCGAGCAGGGAGTCGAGCACGTCGCTGACCTTGGCCTTGCCGGCCGCAGTGGCAAGCTGGGAGGCAATTTCGCCCTTCACTTCCTCGAAGGGCTTCACCCTGGCCTCCTTGACGTCCTCCACGAGGATGAGGTGGAAGCCGAACTGCGTCCGCACGGGGCCGGCAACCTTGCCCTTCTCGGCAGCAAATGCCGCCTTTTCGAAGGGAGGCACGGTCATGCCGGGTTCAATCCAGCCGAGGGAGCCGCCCTTGCCGGCTGCCTGAGGGCCGTTGTAGGCGTCGGCGACCTGGGCAAAGGGCTTGCCGGCATCAAGCTCGGCGCGGATCTGGGCGACCTTGGCTTCGGCCTGCTTGACCTCCTCCGGAGAGGCGTCCTGAGCGACCTGCACAAGAATGTGGGAAGCGAGCACCTTCCTCGGCTCCTCGAAACGGGCCTTATGGGCCTCGTAGTCCTGGCGCAGCTCCGCTTCGGGGAGAGACTCGGGCTTCACGAGCTTGAGGGGATTGACGGCGATGTACTGGACGGAGGCCTTCTGGGGAATGGCGTAGTCGGCCTTGTGGGCGTCGTAGAACTTCTGCAGCTCCGCGGGCTCAGGCTTGTAGGAAGCCGCGCTCTCTTCGGCGGACAGGAAGACGTACTCGACTGTCCTGTTCTGATAGAGGAAGTTGAAGCGGCTGCGGGCCTCCATGGGATCGGCCCAGACGCCGCCCATGGCAAAGGCCATCATCTTCTGGGCAAGCAGGTCGCGGCGCAGATTTTCCTCAAACTGCGCCGGCGTCATGCGCTGCCGGGCGAGGATGTCCTTGTAGAGCTGAGGGTCGAACTTGCCGGCCTCGTTGCGGAAGGCGGGCATGGTCTCCACGTAGTCGCGCAGCTCCAGCGGGGAGACGGAGAAGTTGTTCTTCTGGGCCTCCTGGACCACCAGCTCCTTGTAAAGGAGGCTGCTGAACACGCTCCTGCCGAGATCCCGCTTCTCCTCGGCGCTCCAGCGCCGGCCGGGATTCTGGCTGTTCTCCTGCTCCTCGGCCTGGCGGTAGGCCATTTCGAACTGCTGAAAGGTGATGGGCTGGTTGTTCACCATGGCCACGACGTTGATGGATCCCGTGTCGGTGAGGCTGCCTATGCCCCAGAACACGAAGACCAGAATGATGATGCCGAAGGCCAGCTTGACGCCGAAGGACTGGGAGTTGGAACGGATTTGATCGAGCATGATTTCCCCGTGTGAAGGATGAAGAAGCGATGGAAGCCGGAGGGGAGGCTAGCGCAGGTGGGAGGGATCGTACTCCGCCAGAGGCTTTCTGCCCGAGACGTACTCCATCTCGAGATCCCGCACCCGGGCGAAGTTCTTCTTGTCCGCAACGCGGACAGGGTCGTTGCGCGGATTCAGAGCCTTGGATGGGTCAAGGTACTTGTCGCCCTTGCGCAGGCGGAAATCCAGATGCGGTCCCGTGGAAAGGCCGGTGGATCCCACATAGCCTATGACCTGGCCCTGCTCCACCCGGGAGCCGTTCTTCAGGCCCCTGGCGAAGCCGGAGAGGTGCGAATAGAGGGACTCCATGCCGTCCGGGTGCTTCAGAATGATGCGGTTGCCCGCCTCGCCTCCCCAGCCCCTGGCCGTGACAACGCCGTTGCTGACGGCCTTCACGGGCGTTCCCACGGGGGCCGCGTAGTCCACGCCCTGGTGGGGCCTGCTATAGCCAAGTATGGGATGCTTGCGGGACATGGTGAACTTGGAGGTGATGCGCGTCACGGCAAGCGGCGCGCAGAGGTAGGCCCTGCGGGTGTTTTCGCCCTTGTAGTTGTAGTACTGGGGCCCGCCCTGGGCGTCTGGGAAGAGGAAGGTTTCGTAGGTCTCCCCCTTGGCCCTGGAGGTAAACTTTGCGCTGATGATGCGGCCGTATCCGTAGAAGTTGCCGTTCTGGTAGCGCTTCTCGACGACGATGGCGAAGGAGTCGCCCTCGCGGACGTCCTTGAGGAAGTTGATCTCGGTGCCGAAGACGTCGGAGAGCATGGAGGCGAGCTTTGGATATTCCTTGACGTCCTGCACGGCCTGGAAGATGTCGTCGCGCACGATGCAGACAACGCCCGTCAGGCGCACGTCGTAGGCGATGTCCTCGAGCCTGGCCTCAGGCCCGTCGCCCTCCACCACCAGGCGCTTCTTCTCGTCGCGCTCGTACTCGAAGCGCAGCACCTTGCCGTTGCCGTCGCAGACGACGCTGTAGAAGCGGCCGGGCGCGTAGCCGCCGGGATTGAGCCGGCGCGCGGCCTTGAGGAAGTGCTTGGCGCTCCCCTTGTCGGCGTGCTTGAACATGGTGTCCGCATCCTCGCCCTCGCGCAGCATGCCCTTCCGGACGATGCGTCCCTGCTCGCCCTGGCCCGTCACCGTCTCGTCGGCCTCGTCGTCGCCGCCGAGGCGCAGGTACTCGTTGTCCATGGGGCTCAGCTCCACGGGCTCGGCGTGCGAGGGATCATAGCCGGGAAGGGGCGCGTCGGCGTCGGGATCGCGGAAGACGCCTGCCCGCCCGACGGCGTCGGGCATGCCGAGCTGCACGGGCTCCAGCGCCCCCGCACCAGCCTTTTCCAGCACAGGAGGCTCGCCCGGCGTCTGGGCCCTGCCGGCAAAGGAGCCGGAAGGGGCAAGCCAGACGAGAGCCATTCCAAAAGCGAAGGCGACAGGACAGGAGAGAAGTGCTTTCAACATAACGGGTTAGGATATTCTCCCTGCCAGCGCTTGTCTAGGGGAGAAAGCCCCGTTCCAAGGCAGGGATTTGGTTAAATTACGCTAATAAAAACAAATAGTTGCAACTTGTTAACCCAGCGGAAAAGGTATACTATGGATCTTCTGCAAAAAAGCGGGGAGCCGGCGCCAGATTACTGGTCCGCCCCCGGCGTGCTCCCGGCATTGACCAGCGGCGGGACTGTTCCTGCGCTCCGCTGGTCAATCGGTTTTAACAGCCCGGAAACAGACTGCAAATGTCTGCCCTGGAACGGCAAGGAACAGAAAGGAACACGCAAGCGACAGGTTAGGAACAAAATTTTTTCAATAAATTCAAACGTTAGCATAAGTTACGAACAATAGCGACAACAAGACGGCCTTGTGGCCTGTCACTAGCTGTCGCCAGCTGTTCTCAACTCAGGGAATCTTCGCGGTAAGGCCAGAGGCCATGTTCCTATGTTCCTGGAATGTGCCACGTTAGGAACAAAAAATCCTGCATAAAATCAAACAGTTGCCCAAGTTAGGAACAAAATTCAGCTACCCAGCTATCTACCACCGTTTAGAAAGCCAGAAAGAGCGAGACCCGACATGAAAGTAGCCATCAACACAGAACACTGCATCAACGGCATTCTGAAGGCCAGCAGCATCACTCCCACCAAGAGTGGCGCCGCCATGCTCCGCACCATGTGGATCCGGGCCGAGAAGGACAAGGGAACCATCTCCTTCATGTCCACGGACGCGAGCACCGAGTACATCGGTAGCTACCCTGCCGACGTGGAGGAGGACGGGCTCATCGGCGTCCAGTCGAAGTCCATCACCGAGCTGCTCCGCTCCCTGCCAAAGGGCGTCATCCGCATGTACACCGACGACAAGGGGAACAATCTCGTCATCACGCAGGGAAGCCGCACGTTCAAGCTACCCGTCAGCAACCTCGACTGGTTCCAAAACTTCTCCGAATTTCCCGAAGACAACAGCATCGTCTGGTCCGGAGAAGTCCTCATCGGCATCATCGACCGCATTCTTTTCTGCGTCTCCGACGAAGAAGACTCTCCGCTCGGCTGTCTCTACATTCGTCCAAAAGATAATGGCGAAATCGACTTCTGCGGGCTCGACGGTAACAAATTTGCTCTGGTAAAGGAGACCAACGATCCTCTGCACGCCAAGCTCCCCCACGAAGGCATCCTCATCCAGAAAAAATATCTCAACGACATCAAAAAACTCATTTCCGAAGACGAAATCGAGCTCAACTTCACGGGCAAGCGCTTCTTCATCCGCAACAACGACAAGCGCGATACGGTAAGCATTCCGCTCGTGCAGTTCGAATATCCCGACTACACGCTCTTCCTGAGCAAGATCGAACCAGACTGCTCGACCCTCTCAGTCGCCAAGACGGAAATGTCCGACGCCCTGTCGCGCAGCCTTATTTTCAACACCAAAGACGAAAATAGCGTCTTCATCTCCCTCGGCGAAGCCAGCCTCACGCTCCAGTCAAGCGACAAGTCCACTGGCTCGGCCACGGAGACCATTCCCGCCACAGTCAACAGCACGGTCAAAAACGTCGCCTTCATCACGAGAGGCCTGCTCGACGTCCTGCAGCACATCGATGCCGAAAGCATCGAGGTGAAGATTGCCTCCGAAGCCGGTCCCTGCCTCTTTCGCTCCGTCGACGACCACAGCTACGTCGTCATCGCCATGCCGGTGCAGATCGTCGAGGACACTTACTACATTGAGGAAGACAACTAAGAATGGCTGAAAACAGCAACTATACGGCGGAGTCCATCACCGTCCTCGAAGGCCTGGAGGCAGTGCGCAAAAGGCCGGCCATGTACATCGGCTCCACGGACACGCGGGGCCTGCACCATCTGGTCTACGAAGTCGTCGACAACTCCATCGACGAGGCCATGGCCGGCTACTGCGACAAAGTCACCGTCATCCTCCACGCCGACAACAGCGTTACGGTCCGCGACAACGGCCGCGGCATTCCCGTAGGCATCCATCCCAAGGAGGGCGTGCCCGCAGTCCAGGTCGTCATGACCAAGCTGCACGCCGGCGGCAAGTTCGACAATGCGAGCTACAAGGTGTCCGGCGGCCTGCACGGCGTCGGCGTCTCCTGCGTCAACGCCCTTTCCGAGTGGCTTGTCGTCACGGTGCGCCGGGAAGGCAAACGCTACCGCCAGAACTACCGCCGGGGCGAGCCTGTGGATCAGCTGCAGTGCATAGGCGAGTGCGGAACAAGCCACGGCACTACCGTGCACTTCAAGCCCGACGACCAGATCTTCGAAGTGACCGAGTACTCCTACGACGTGCTGAAGAAGCGCTTCGAGGAGCTTGCCTACCTCAACAAAGGCCTGACCATAGAGTGCGTCGACGAGCGCATCAACGAAACCCACGTCTTCCACGCCGATGGCGGCCTCAGGCAGTTCGTGGAAAAGCTCGACGAAAGCGACGAGCCGCTCCATCCGGTCATCCTCATCGAGACCATGGTGGACAGCGTCGTCGTCGACTGCGCCATCCAGTACACCTCGAGCTACAAGGAAACCGTCTACTCCTTTGCCAACAACATCCGCACGGCCGAGGGCGGCACCCACCTCTCGGGCTTCCGCGTCGGCCTCACGCGCGCCATCAACAACTACCTCAAGAACCAGGCCGAGCTTATCAAGAAGCTCAAGACGAGCCAGCTCTCGGGCGACGACGTTCGCGAGGGCCTGACCGCCGTCATTTCCGTCAAGCTGCCCAACCCGCAGTTCGAGGGCCAGACCAAGACCAAGCTCGGCAACTCCGAGATCCAGGCCGTGGTCCTCTCTGCCGTCTACGACAGCCTGACCCGCTACTTCGAAGAGAATCCCAAGCACATCCGGCTCATTCTTGACAAGGCCGTCGAGGCGTCCAGAGCCAGAGAGGCTGCCCGCCGCGCCAAGGAGATAGTTCGTCGCAAGGGCGCCCTTTCCGACAACGCCCTGCCCGGCAAGCTTGCCGATTGCCAGAGCAAGGATCCCGCCGAGTCGGAGCTCTTCCTCGTCGAGGGCGACTCCGCAGGCGGTTCCGCCAAGCAGGGACGCGATCCCAAGCACCAGGCCATACTTCCGCTGCGCGGCAAGATTCTCAACACCGAGCGCTGCCGCCTCGACAGGATGCTGGCCAACAAGGAAGTGAAATCCCTCATCACCGCCATGGGCATCGGCATTGGCAGCGACGACGTGGACCTCTCCAGGCTGCGCTACCACAAGATCGTCATCATGACCGATGCCGACGTGGACGGCGCCCATATCCGCACCCTGCTTTTGACCTTCTTCTTCCGCCAGTACCCGGCCCTGGTCGAGGCCGGCCACGTCTACATCGCCCAGCCTCCCCTCTACCGCGTGCACAACGCCAAGTTCGAAAAGTTCATCAAGGACGACGAGGAGCTCAACAAGTTCCTCATGGGCAAGGTGTCCCAGAACTTCGCCGTTGCCGGCGAAGGGGACCGTGTCCTGCAGGGCGCAGAGCTCATCGCCTTCCTCAAGTCTATCGAGCGCATGAACCAGAACGTGGAGCACGCCGAACTCACGGGCATGCCCCGCCCCCTGTACCTGGCGCTGGCGACCTGCCCCGTCCAGATCACGGGCGAGGCGGAACTGGTGGACGCCTCGGGCCCCGTTGCCGAATGGCTTGGCCAGCACGGCTACAGCTTCGAGCTGGTGCGCGAGCAGGCAGGCGAAGACGAGGAGGAGCGCGTCTTCGTGCTCTTTGAAAACGAGCAGAGCCATCAGACCCGGCGCGGCCTCGAGTTCTTCTCCTCGCGCACCTACAGGAACGGCTGGAGCTTCTTCAGCGGCGTGCGCTCGGATCTCGGCGAGGGCGCCCTGACGCTGAAGAAGGCCGACGGCGAGGCCAAAGTCGAGGACGTCTTCGCCCTTCTTGCGACCGTGCTCGACGAGGCCAGGAAAGGCTACTCCATCCAGCGCTACAAGGGCCTCGGCGAAATGAATCCCGATCAGCTCTGGACCACCACCATGAACCCCGAGAACAGGGTGCTCCTGCAGGTGAAGGTGGAGGATCTCCAGGACGCCAACGACGCCTTCCAGGAACTCATGGGCGACCGCGTGGAGCCGCGCCGGGAGTTCATCGAGCGCAACGCCCTCCGGGTCCAGGATCTCGACATCTAGCAAGGCGAGGAAACAGTGGATACAGAAGCAATAATGGCAACGTCGCAGGACCAGGTCGGCATCGCGCAGGAGCTGCGCCAGTCCTACCTGGAGTACTCCCTTTCCGTCATCATTGGACGCGCCATTCCGGATGCCCGAGACGGCCTGAAGCCGGTGCACCGTCGCATCCTCTACGCCATGTCGGAGCTGGGCAACACCTACAACAGGGCCCACAAGAAGTCCGCCCGCGTAGTCGGCGACGTCATAGGCAAGTACCATCCCCACGGCGACTCGGCCGTCTACGACGCCCTCGTGCGCATGGCCCAGGACTTCAGCATGCGCGACCCCCTCGTCGACGGCCAGGGCAACTTCGGCTCCATCGACGGCGACGCCCCGGCCGCCATGCGCTATACGGAAGTGCGCATGGCAAGGCTTGCCGGCGAGTTCCTGGACGACATCGACAAGGACACGGTCGACTTCCGCCCCAACTACGACGGCTCACTGGAAGAGCCTTCCATCCTGCCCGCCAAGGTGCCCAACCTTCTGCTCAACGGCTCCTCCGGCATCGCGGTGGGCATGGCCACCAACATCCCCACCCACAACCTGGGCGAGCTCTGCGATGCGCTGCAGGCCCTGCTGGCCGACCCGCAGATTACGGTCGCAGGCCTCATGCAGCACGTCAAGGGGCCGGACTTCCCGACCAAGGGCTTCGTCTTCGCCGGCCAGGGACTCTACGACGCCTACAATACCGGCAGGGGCACGGTGAAGATCCGCGGGCGCATGGTGGTCGAGGAGCGCAAGAAGGGCTTTGAGTCCATCGTCATCAAGGAAATTCCCTACGGCGTGAACAAGTCCTCGCTGGTGGAGCGCATCGCTGCCCTCGTCAACGACCGCAAGATCGAGGGCATCGTGGACCTGCGCGACGAGTCCGACCGCAACGGCATCCGCGTTGTCATGGACCTGAAGCGCGGCGTGCTCCCAGACATCATTATCAACCAGATCTACAAGTTCACTCCCATGGAGACGGCCTTCGGCATCAACATGCTGGCCGTGCTGGACAACAGGCCCGTCACCCTGACGCTGAAGACCGCGCTCTCGTGCTTTCTCGATCACAGGCGCGAGGTGGTCATCCGCAGGACGCGCTACGATCTGGCCAAGTCCGAGGCCAGAGCGCACATCCTGGAAGGCCTGCGCATAGCCATCGACAACATCGACGAGGTGGTGCGCATCATCAGGAGCTCCGCCAACCCCGACGAAGCCAAAGCCCGTCTCATGGCGCGCTTCGAGCTCGACGAGGTGCAGGCCAAGGCCATACTCGACATGCGCCTGCAGCGCCTCACCGGCCTGCAGCGCGACGAGATCGAGGCCGAGTACGCGGAACTTCTGAAAAACATAGCCTACTTCAAGTCCATCCTGGCGGACGCAGAGGTGCTGAAAGGCGTCATCCGCGACGAAATTGCCCGCATCAAGCAGACCTACGCCACCCCGCGCCAGAGCGAGATTGTGGCCGAGGAGCTCAAGGGCATCGACGTCGAGGATCTCATTCCCGACGACGAGGTGGTCATCACGCTCTCCAAGCGCGGCTACATGAAGCGCACGAGCCTCGAAAACTACCAGCAGCAGCACCGCGGCGGGAAGGGCATAGCGGCCCTGTGCACCCAGGAAAACGACTACGTGCTCGACTTCCTGACGACCACCAACCACCAGCACCTGTGCCTCTTCACCAACCTCGGACGCATGTACCAGCTCAAGGTGCACCAGATCCCCGAAGGCAGCCGCCAGGCCAAGGGCGTGCACCTCAACAACCTCCTGCCCCTCAACGATGGCGAGACCGTCACCAACATACTGGCCCTGCGCGAGTTCTCCGAGGAGAAGAGCTTCTTTTTCGTCACCAAGCACGGCATGGTCAAGCGCTCCAACGCAGCCCTCTACCAGCGCGCCAACAAGAACGGCCTCATGGCCGTGAGCCTGCGCGAGGGCGACGAGCTGGTGCTGGTGCGGCCCATACGCGAGGACGACCACGCCGTGCTCGTCACGAGCCAGGGCTACGCCATACGCTTCGCCATCGCCGAAGTCCGCGAGATGGGGCGCGCGGCCACCGGCGTCAAGGGCATCTCCCTGCGTGCGGGCGACTTCGTGGTCGCCGGCGTCGTTCTCAAGGGCACGGACCAGAGCACGACCATCATGTCCGTCTCTGCCAACGGTTTCGGCAAGCGCACCAAGGCGAACCTCTACCGCCAGCAGTCGCGCGGCGGCATGGGCATCATCAACTTCAAGGTCACCAACAAGACGGGCAACGTCATCGGCGCCATGCCCGTGACGGGTCGCGACGGCCTCGTCATGCTGACCTCCAACAACAAGATCATCCGCATCAGCGTTGCCGAAGTGATGAGCCGTGGCCGCGTCTCCATGGGCGTCAAGGTCGTCAATCTGGACGAGGGCGCCTCGGTCGTGGCCTGCGACCGCGTGGACAACGGCGGAACCGGCCCCGATGCTCCTGATGCTCCCGAGATTACCGACGCTCTCGACGGTGCCGAGGAACCCGAAAGCTTCGGCGACGCCGGCCCGGCAGAACAATCCTAGCGACAATCCTAGCGACAACACCTTCCTGGAGCGGCGCTGGCCTTTAGGGCCGGCGTCGCGGGGAGAACACGAATGATACACGACGAATGCGGCCTCTTCGGCATATATGGGCACGCCGACGCGTCCCGCCTCACCTACTTCGGCCTCTACGCCCAGCAGCACCGCGGCCAGGAAAGCGCCGGCATTGTCAGCATCGACGAGGATGGCACCTTCCATTCCTACAAGGGAATGGGGCTGGTGCCCGACATCTTCGAGGAGAAGCACCTGCAGGCCCTGCCCGGCAACGTCGCCGTGGGCCACGTGCGCTACTCCACCACGGGACGTCCCAGCCTCGCCAACGCCCAGCCCCTGCACGTCAACTACAAGGGCAAGGACATCGCCATCGCCCACAACGGCAATCTGGTGAACACCTTCGAGCTGCGTAGCGCCCTCGAAGACAAGGGCGCCATCTTCCGGGGCACGAGCGACACCGAGGTGATCATGCACCTCTTTGCCTCGGAGCTCTGCCGGGGAGGCGACATGCTCGATGCCGTGCGCCGCACCTGCATGCAGCTCAAGGGCGCCTTCTGCCTCATCTTCCTCATGGAAGGCACCATGGTTTGCGTGCGCGACCCCTTCGGCTTTCACCCGCTTTCCATAGGTCATCTTGACGGCGCGTTCGTGGCGGCCTCGGAGACCTGCGCCTTCGACCTCATGGACGCCGAGTACGAGCGTTCCCTCAAGCCCGGCGAGATGTACATCGTCTCGTCCGAGGGCGAAAGCTCTCAGATGCTGGACGACATCCCCGCCAGGCCGAGGCAGTGCATCTTCGAGCTCATCTATTTCGCACGCCCGGACTCCTACATCTATGGCGAGCAGGTCTACACCTGTCGCAAGAACATGGGCTGGCAGCTGGCCCACGAGTCCACGCCCGACGTCGACTTTGTCATGCCCTTCCCGGATTCGGGCGTCTATCCCGCCGTGGGCTTTGCGCAATGCGCCGAGCTGCCCTACGAGCACGCCATGATCCGCAACCACTACGTGGGGCGCACCTTCATCCAGCCGAGCCAGGGCATGCGCAGCTTCGGCGTGCGGGTCAAAATCAATCCCGTGCGCGCCATGATCGACGGCAAGCGCATCTGCATCGTCGACGACTCCATCGTGCGCGGCACCACCATGATCACGCGCGTGAAAAAGCTGCGCGAGCTCGGTGCCAAGGAAGTCCACATCCGCATCTCCTGTCCCCCAGTGCGCCACCCCTGCTTCTACGGCATCGACTTTGCCTCGCCGAAGGAGCTCATTGCAGCCAACTACACCCTTGAAGAAATTCAGAAAAAGTTGGATGTTGACTCCCTTCATTACCTGAGCATCGACGGGCTCCTGCGCTCGGTCATGCACAACGACAGCTACTGCCTGGCCTGCTTCAACGGGGAGTATCCGGTTCCCCCCTGCAAGCAATGCGGCAAGCACCAGCTGGAAAAAAAGCGTTCGTAACCCAATCGTTCAGAGGTTCCCATGAGCATTGCGCGCATCAACGGCTTCGCCGACATGTTCGAGCCGGAAAGCACGGCCTTCACCTTCATGGAGTCCCAGTGCCGGGCAATCTTTCCGGCCTACGGCTTCAAGGAGGTGCGTCTTCCCGTTCTCGAGTACACCGACCTCTTCGCCCGCTCCATAGGCACGGAAACCGACGTGGTGCAGAAGGAGATGTACACCTTCCCCGATTCAAAGGGAAAGCCGACCTCCCTGCGCCCTGAAGCCACGGCCGGCATGATGCGGGCCTACATCGCGGCCAGCCTCCACGCCAAGGAGCAGGTCAGCCGGCTCTACACCTTCGGCCCCATGTTCCGCCACGAGCGTCCCCAGAAGGGCCGCATGCGCCAGTTCCACCAGATCGACTGCGAGCTTTTGGGATCCTCCAGCCCCGTGGCCGATGCCGACGTGGTGTCCCTGCTCGTGCACTTCGTCTCCTCCCTCGGCATAGGCGGCCTCACCCTGCGCATGAACAGTCTCGGCTGCGCCTCATGCCGCCAGACCTACCGCCAGGCGCTCATCAGCCACTTCGAGAAGTACGAAGCCGACCTTTGCGAAGACTGCCGGAGGCGCCTGCATGCCAACCCCCTGCGCGTGCTGGACTGCAAGAAGGACAGGGATCTGCCCTGCATGCTCGATGCGCCCCGTCTCCTCGACTACAACTGTCCCGACTGCCTCGGACACTACGAGACCGTCACGGGCCTGCTCAAGGATGCCGGCATTGCCTTCGTGCAGGACGACCGCCTCGTGCGTGGCCTCGACTACTACTGCCGCACCACCTTCGAGCTGCAGAGCGACGCTATCGGCGCACAGACGGCCGTGGCTGGCGGCGGCCGCTACGACGGGCTCGTCAAGCAGCTCGGCGGCCCCGACATCCCGGGCATAGGCTTTGCCTGCGGCATGGAGCGCTTGGCCCTGCTTCTTGGAGAACGCCAGCTCCAGCGCCACGACTTCTTCGTCGTGTCCTTGGATCCTTCCTGCACGGCCTTTGCCTTCAAGCTCGCGCAGAATCTCCGGCACGCGGGCCTTTCCGGCGAAACGGGCTACGGCTCTTCCGGCATGAAGAGCGCCATGCGCCAGGCCGGCAAGTCAGGCGCCCGCTTTGCCGTCATCGTCGGCACCGACGAGCTCTCCCGCGGCGCGTGTGCCGTCAAGAACATGGACCAGGGGACGCAGGAAGAAGTTCCTGCCGACGCTCTCGCCACCTACATCGCTAACAAGGATTAACCATGTCTGACCAGATTCAGGATCTTCAGCAGGAGCACTACCAGTACGTTGCCGAGATAGGCGACTGGAAGCGCACTCATTCCTGCTCCCAGCTGACCATGGCCGATCAGGGCAGCGAAGTCTGCCTCATGGGCTGGGTGCAGTTCCGTCGCGACCACGGCGGTTTGATTTTCGTCGACCTCAGAGACCGCGAGGGGCTGACCCAGGTCGTCTTTTCCCCCGACTTTGCGCCCGAGGCCCACGAGCGCGCCGGCATCCTCCGCCTCGAATACGTCGTCGCCGTGAAGGGCAAGGTGCGTCCGCGTCCCGAAGGCATGACCAATCCCAACCTCAAGACCGGCGAGATTGAAGTCGTGGTCAGCGAATGGAAGCTCCTGAATACCTCCAAGACCCCGCCCTTCGCCATTGAGGACCGTTGCGACGCTGGCGAGAACCTGCGCCTGGCCTGGCGCTACCTCGACCTGCGCCGCCCCTGCATGCAGAAGAACCTGATCCTGCGCCACAGGTGCGTGCAGTCCATACGTCGCTTCCTGGACGACGAAGGCTTCCTGGAAATCGAGACGCCCTTCCTCACCAAGTCTACGCCTGAGGGCGCCCGCGACTTCCTCGTGCCCTCCCGCCTGAACCAGGGCAAGTTCTACGCCCTTCCCCAGTCGCCCCAGCTTTTCAAGCAGCTGCTTATGGTCTCCGGCTTTGAGAAGTATTTCCAGGTCGTGCGCTGCTTCCGCGACGAGGACCTGCGTGCCGACCGCCAGCCCGAGTTCACCCAGGTGGACATGGAGCTGAGCTTCGTGCGCGAGGACGACGTCATGACCCTGGCCGAAAATCTGGTAGCCCGCCTCTTTAGGGACGTCTTCGGCAAGGAGATCGCCACGCCCTTCAAGCGCATGACCTGGGACGAGGCCATGCGCCGCTTCGGCGTTGACAAGCCCGACACCCGCTTCGGCATGGAGCTCGTCGAGCTCACCGACGCCACGAGAGGCTCAGGCTTCAAGCTCTTTGCCCAGGCGGCCATGGTCAAGGCCATCAAGGTCGAGGGCGGCGAGAGCCTTTCGCGCAAGGACATAGACGCCTATACCGAGTTCGTGCGCATCTACGGCGCCCAGGGCCTTGCCTGGATCAAGATCAAGTCCGAAACGGAATGGCAGTCCCCCATTGCCAAGTTCCTCTCCGACAAGGAGAAGGAGGCCATCCGCACCCGCCTCGACCTCAAGGTCGGCGACCTTGTCTTCTTTCAGGCCGGCGAGCCCGAGATGGTCAACGCGGCCCTCGGCAACCTGCGCGTGCACATCGCCGAGAAGCTGGACCTCATTCCCAAGGACGCCTTCAACTTCCTCTGGGTGACAGAGTTCCCGCTCTTCGAGTACGACAAGGAAGAGCGCCGCTACGTGGCATGCCACCATCCCTTCACCTCTCCCATGCCGGGCCACATGGAGCTGATGACTTCCGATCCCGCCAATGCCAAGGCCAGGGCCTACGACATGGTCCTCAACGGCAACGAAGTCGGCGGCGGCTCCATCCGCATCCACTCTGCGGAGACCCAGCGCCGCATGTTCGAGGCCCTTGGCTTCACGCCTGAGCGGGCAGAGAGCCAGTTTGGCTTCCTGCTCCACGCCCTCGAGTTCGGCGCCCCGCCGCACGGCGGCCTGGCCTTCGGCCTCGACAGGCTTGTCATGCTGCTCTCTGGAAGCCAGAGTATCCGCGACGTCATCGCCTTCCCCAAGACCCAGAAGGCCACCTGCCTCATGACCGACGCCCCCAACGAGGTTGCCTCGGCCCAGCTGCGCGAGCTTGGCATCCGCCTGCGCGAAACGCCTGACAAGGACAAGGCCAAGTCTCAGGAAGGGGAAGCCAAGCCTGAATAGTTCCAGGGCGCAGGACGCCCCGCAGGGGAATCCTGACGCCTCAGCTCTGTGGCAAGGCCGGAAAATGGACGTTGCTTCGTCGTTTTCCGGCCTTTGCCGAGGATTGTCTCATGAAGCTCGACATAGTGCTCTATCCCGATCCGCGCCTTGGCAAGACCTGCGAGCCAGTTGCGGAAATCACGCCTGAAATCAAGCAGCTGGCAGAAGACATGCTGGAAACCATGTACGCCGCGCCCGGCGTCGGCCTGGCCGCCCCGCAGGTGGGCCGGCTCATCAGCATGGTTGTTTACGACCCAGCGGAAAAGGATCAGCCCAAGAACCCCCAGATTGTCATCAACCCCGAGGTGACCCTGACGGGCGACAAGATCACGAGCAGGCAGGAGGGCTGCCTTTCCGTGCCCTTTGACTACCGTGCCGACGTTGAGCGTTCCAGTTCGGTGCATCTGAAGTGCCTCGATCTTGAAGGCAAGGTGGTCGAGCGCGACATCGACGGCTTCGAGGCCATCATCGTCCAGCACGAAACCGACCATCTCAAGGGTGTGCTCTTCATCGACAAGATCGGCCGCCTGCGCCGCGCCCTCTACGACGGAAAGGTGAGCAAATGGCAGAAGCGCATGCAGAAAAAAGCCTAAACCTTGTCTTCATGGGCACGCCGGCCTTTGCGGCGGACATACTGCAGAGCCTTTTGGATGCGCCGGACGTCAGGGTGGCCGCCTGCTGGACCCAGCCCGACAAGGTGGCGGGACGCGGCAAGAAGCTCACCCCCTCGCCCGTGAAGCAGCTGGCGCTGCAAAGGGGAATCCCCGTTTTCCAGCCGGCCTCCCTGCGCTCGCCCGAGGCCCAGGCCGAGGCTGTCCCGCTGCTCAAGTCCTTTGAGCCCGATTTTCTGGTCGTGGCCGCCTACGGCATGATTCTGCCCCAGGCCGTGCTGGACGTGCCGAAATTTGCTCCCGTCAACGTGCACACCTCCCTGCTTCCCCGCTACCGCGGGGCCGCGCCCGTCCAGCGGGCCCTCATGGACGGCCTTGAGGAGACGGGAGTGAGCATCATGCGCATGGAGGCTGGCCTCGACACTGGTCCTGTCTACGCTCAGCAGACCGTGTCCTGCCTTGGCGAGAACCAGGGCACGCTCTTCGTCAAGCTGGCCAAGGCTTCAGGTCCCCTGCTGCTTGAGACGCTGCGCGCCGTGGCTGAGGGGCGGGCCGTCGAGCATCCTCAGGACGAGGCTCTTGCCAGCTATGCGTCCAAGGTTACCAAACAGGAAGGCTGGATTGCCTTCGACAGGCCTGCCGTTCAGGTCGAAGCCATGCTACGCGGCCTCACGCCCGATCCCGGCGCCCATGTCCTTTTCCGTCTGGAAGATGGAAGGGAGATGTCCTGCATTCTCGAGCAGGCCGAGTTGTGCGCCATGCCTGAGACGCTTGCTGCAGGCGAGATCTGGGCCTCGCGCAAGAAGCTTGTGATAGGCTGCGCCGAGGGTGCGCTCAGCATCCGCGGCATACGGCCCAGCGGCAAGAAATCCATGGACCAGAGTGCCTTCATCAACGGCTTGCGCCTGGATCTTGGCCAGGGACGGCGCATAGGCGGGATCGCCGAAGAGCCGGCAGGCCGCTAGGAAGGAGGAAGGTTCCGCCATGGCAGGCCAGCACAGCCGCAGGCTCCTCCAGCGCCTCAAGCCCTCGGCCCGCAAGGCCGCCCTCGAGACCCTCCTGCTTGTCGACGAGGGACAGCCTGTCCAGCAGGCGCTTTCGCAGGTCCTCGACTGCGGGAGGCTTGACGAGCGCGCCCGCCGTCAGGCCACGGATCTGGCCTACACGGCCCTGCGTACGCAGGCGCGCTGCGCCTTCGTCGTGGACCGCCTGCTGCCTCGGCCAGAGAAGCTTCCGCCCCTCTTCAAGACCTGTCTTGGCCTTGCGGCAGGGGCGATGCTCTTCGAGGAGCACGCGCCGGTTCACGCCCTTGTCCACGAGACCGTGGAGGACGTGCGCGCCCTTTTCGGCAAGGGGCTGGACCGCGTGGCCAACGGCGCGCTGAGAAGCCTGCAGCGTCTGGGCTCAGCACCGCTGGAGCGGGACTTCTACCGCCTGAAGCCCTCTGATGCCGAAATCGACGTGGATGCCAGGTTCTACAGTCTGCCCCGTCGCATCGTCCGGCTGTGGCGCACTGAACTGGGATCGGAAAGGTCGGTTCTGCTCATGGAGCGCTCCTTCCGGCGTCCCTGCGCGGGCATCCGCATCAACAGGGCGAAAGCCGGCTGGGAGCAGGTCAGGCAGGAACTGCTGGAGGCAGGCGCAGAGCGCCTTCCTGGCGATGCCAGCGATCTGCCCTGCGTTTTCTTCCGGGAAGGCGGCACAGGCAGGCTCGGCAGGGAGCGCATGGCTACGCTGGCTGCCTCCGGCGCCCTCTCCCTGCAGGCGGCAGGATCCATGTGGGCCCTGCACGCCCTTGGCCTCTTCGAGCAGGAGGCGCCGCTCTGGGACGCCTGCGCGGGCTTTGGCGGCAAGACGTTGGCCCTGCTCGAGCAGGGAAGGCAGGTGCAGGTAGCCTCCGACATGGCCGTGGGCCGTCTCAGGCACCTTGAAGGCGAGTGCCGCAGGCTCGGACTCGATGCTCCTGCCGTCTTCCTTGCCGACGCCTCGATGCTGCCCTGCCGGGAGATTCCCGGCGACGTCCTGCTGGACGTGCCCTGCTCCGGCCTTGGCGTTTTGTCGCGCAGGCCGGACATCAGGCGAAGGGAACTGAACTTCGCCGAATTCGTGGCCACGCAGGCGAAGATTCTAGAGCAGGCTCTGGTCAAAGCCAGATCCGGCGCCAGCGTCTGCTACCTCACCTGCACCGTGGACGAGCAGGAGAATGCCGGCCTCGTCCGCAGGGAGGCCTTTGCCGCTAGAGCGGACATCGTGCGCGAATGGCAGACGCCCGTGGACTCGCCCCTCGAAGGCATGTACGGCGCCGTGCTCAAGGTGCGGTAGCACCGCCTTGTTGGAGATCGGTCTCAGCCGGAAAGACCGGAAGGCCGGCTATTCCGCTTCGCTGTCCTGCCCTTCGGCAGCGGCCTCTTTCACATCCTTCAAGCCAAGTAGCCCGAGCAGGCGCATGAGCTCGTCCTCGCTGGCGTAGGAGAGGCTGATCCGGCCCTTGGCAGGCGTGCCGGAGAGGCTCGTCTTGACCTTAAGCAGCGTGCCCAGGCTCTTTTCAAGCTGCTTGAACTCAGGGCTCTTCCTGCGTCTGGCAGGCGCCTTTTTGGGAGCTTCCCCGCCGTCGCTCCAGGGAAGGCGGCCCTGCTTCTTCCAGTGGGCCACCGCGTCCTCGCAGTCGCGCACGGAGAGCTTGTACGCCAGCATGCGGGCAAGGAAGCCCGCCATGGCATCCCCGTCCGGAGCTAGGGCGAGCAGGGAGCGGGCATGGCCTGCAGAGATGGCGCCCTCCTCCAGGCTTTCCAGGGCGGCTTGCGGCAGCTGGAGCAGGCGAAGGGAGTTGGCCACCATGGAGCGGCTCTTGCCAAGGCGCTGGGCGAGCTCCTCCTGGGTGAGGGCGAGGCGCTCCTTCAGCTCCTGTAGGGCCCTCGCCTCCTCGGCGGGATTCAGGTCCTCGCGCTGCAGGTTCTCGACGAGAGCAGCCACCATGACATCCTGATCGCTCATCTCGCGCACGTAGGCCGGCACTTCCCTGAGGCCCGCCATCTTGGCGGCCCGCCACCGCCGCTCGCCGGCTATGATTTCATAGCGACCGGGCGTCTTGGCGCTGCGCACCAGCAGGGGCTGAATGATGCCTTCCGTGCGGATGGAGCTCGCCAGCTCCTCCAGCGCTTCGCGCTCCATGCGCTTTCTCGGCTGGCTGGGATTGGGCTCCATGCATTCCACGTCCAGCATGAGCGTCCTCGCGTTAGCGCCTTTGTCGCCCGCGTTCACGGCAGGCGTGCCGACGCCTCCCGGCAGGAGCGCGTCCAGTCCGCGTCCGAGTCCTTTCAAAGCCACCTCTGCTCCTCCTTGACTAATTTGCTGTTTGCGTTTTCAGTTGCTTGATCAGCGCTTGATCACCATTTCACGTAAGGGAGATCCACCATGTTTAAACCAGGACAGCATGTGTTGCACATGCGCGAAGCCAATACCAGCTACGAGTGCTTCCTCATTTCAGCGGCCCTCGGCCAGTACTGCGCGGACATTCTTCAGGCCGGTCTCTTCGAGCTTGGCGAGTGCAAGACCATGCCCAGCCACTTGAGCGCCGTCAACGGCGCCGACGGCAAGGCCTTTGCCTACATGCTCAGTCGCGAGCTCTGGAACGCCATACGTACGGACCTGAAGATCGCCGAAGCCCAGCTGCGCTCCAAGGAAGGCGTCGTCGCCAAGGAGCCGCTGGACGACTTCAAGAAGTTCCTGGACTTCTGGGACTTCAGCTACGAATATGACCCGGCCGTCGTCTGCCCCGTGTGCGGCAACGAAACAGAGGATTGGCGTACGGATCCCTTCCATCCCTTCACGCTGGCCAATGCCAACATCGGCGGCCTGCTCGTCTTCCACTGCCAGGAGTGCGGCGCCACCATCCGGCAGAAGCACTTCAAGGACAAGATGGTTGCCGAGTTCACGCCCGCGCCCGAGCTGCGCAAGGCCTAGTCCAATGCCCCTAGTCCCGGGGCGTGCGTTCAATCACCTCCTGCGCCAGGTTCAGGTAGGCCTGCGCTCCCTTTGATTTGATGTCGTAGCGGATGATGGACTTGCCGTAGCTCGGCGCCTCCGAGAGCCTGACGTTTCTCGGAATGATCGTCTTCATGAGATGATCGGGCATGGTGCGCCGCACCTCTTCCTTGACGTCGTTGGCGATGCGGTTGCGGCCGTCGAACATGGTCAGCAGGACGCCCAGGATGCTGAGTTCCGGATTGAGTAGCTTCTTGACCTTCTGATAGGTGCCTATCAGCTTGGCTATGCCTTCCAGGGCAAAGAACTCGCACTGCAGGGGGATGAGGATCTCTGTGCCGGCGCAGAGGGCGTTGAGGGTGATGAGTCCCAGCGACGGGGGACAGTCCAGCAAGATGAATTCGTACTCGTCCCTGACATGGGACAGAATGTTCTTGAGGTACTGCTCTCTGGCTATTTCCGCAGCCAGCTCCACTTCGACGCCGACTAGGCTGATGGTAGACGGGATGAGGTGGAGAAAGGGGGCGCGGGTTTCGAGTATGGCCCTGTGGACAGTCTCCCTTTCGGGCGTGTAGAAGATGCTGTAGAGGTCAGCTTTGAGATCCGTCGCATTGATGCCGAGTCCGCTTGTGGTGTTGGCCTGCGGGTCGCAGTCTATCAGGAGCGTTTTGCGCTCCATGACGGCCAAGGCAGCCGAGAGGTTGATGGCAGTCGTGGTTTTGCCCACGCCACCTTTTTGGTTAGCTACGCAGATGATACGTGCCATGTGCCGGAAGCTCCTCAACGCACCGATTGTTTCACGTGAAACAATCAGCAGAGCGGTTCTTTAAAACATGTTGATAAATTGTCTAGCGCTTTGCGTATCAACGTTTAATGGATAACGTCGCTGCAGTCAAAACTTTTCAGCCTCGCTGTCGGCATTGTTTCACGTGAAACATTGCTGAGGGCGCAAGAGGAACATGGGGGTATATTTATGGTGAGCGATTCCGGCAAGCCAGCCTTGCTTCTGGTGGACGATGAATCTGAAGTCACGTCCATTCTGTCCAAGCGCCTTATCAGGCGTGGCTATGCCTGCAAAACGGCAGGCAATGGCCAGGAAGCCCTGGACGAAATGGCGAAGCAGTCCTGTCCCATTGTCGTCATGGACGTCAAGATGCCGGTCATGGACGGCTTGACGGCCCTGCAGCACATCCTGAAGCGCTGGCCTGGCACGCAGATCATCCTCCTCTCCGGCCACGCCGACATGCAGATAGCCGTGCAGGCCATGGACGAGGGGGCATTTGGCTACCTGATGAAGCCTGTTGATTTCGATGACCTTTTGTTTAAAATAGAAGATGCGGACACGCAGATGCGCCTTGAAGCCCGCAAATAAGGGGCGCAACCGTTTTTCCCTACTTTTTTTAAGGATATATATTCCCATGTGCAAAAAGACGCTTTTGTCCTGCGCCCTCGCAGGACTGCTCCTGTACCCCGCCTGCGCCCCAGCGCCGGCCCTGGCCTTGACCGCCGATGAGCTCAAGCCCGCTCTGGAGCAGTTGCTCCGCGAGCGTCCCGAAGTGCTGCTCGACTTCCTGCGCGAGCACAGCGAGGCCGTGCTCGACGTTGCCCAGGCCGGGTCCAACCTTCGTCGTCAGGCGAATCTGGAGAAGCAGTGGGCCGAGGACGCCAAGACCGTGAAGACCGTGAAGACGGAAGGACGCCCCTATGTGGGCGCTCCCGATGCCAAGGTCCGCATTGTCGCCTTCTCTGACTTCACCTGCGGCTACTGTCAGCGCGCGGAAAAGGTGCTTGCGGAGCTCCTGCAGGAGTATGAAGGCAAGGTTTCCTTCGTGTTCAAGAACATGCCTCTGGAGCCCAAGGGTCTGAGCGGCCTTGCCTCCCAGTACTTCGTCGCCATCTCCATGCAGAGCGAGGAGCTCGCCTGGAAGTTCTACCGCGAGCTCTTTGCCCACCGCGACGAGCTTTTGGCCGATGGCGAGAAGTACCTGCGCTCCGTGTGCCAGAACTTGGGTGTGGACATGCGCAAAATGGACTCCGAGCGCCGGCGCAAGAAGGTGGCCTCCATTCTTGCCGAGGATCTCAAGGAAGCCGAGGACATGAAGATTGAGGGCACGCCCTACTTCCTGGTCAACAACCTCGTCATCCGCGGGGCCGTCTCCAAGGACCTCTTCCGCAGGGCCATCGAAATCGAGCTGAACAGGGTCAAGTAGCCCTGCAGGGCATATGCGAAGCAAGCAAAAAGGGCCTTCCGCCGTGGCGGAGGGCCCTTTCTGATTCCTGGTGCAGCCGGTGCTATCCGGAGACCCGGCGCACGCTCACGAGCCGCTGTTTCCAGTATTTGTTCTTGACGCTGTCAAGCCGTATCCTGGCGCCCGGCTTGGGGCTGTGCACGAACTTGCTTCCGCCGGCATAGAGGCCCGTGTGCAGGCCGGTGCCGGACTGGCCGGTGCGGAAGACCATTATGTCGCCGACAAGGGGCGTCGAGACTTCGCGTCCCGCACGCGCCTGGTCGGTGGTCACGCGGGGCACCTTGACTCCGTTGGCGCGGTAGGCCCAGTACACGAGGCCTGAGCAGTCGAAGCCCTTGCTGGGACTGCAGCCGCCCGTTGCGTAGCACTTGCCCATCTGGTTCATGGCGCTACGCAGGGCGCCGTTGGCCTGGGCCGTGGGCTCGTTCGAATCCGAATGGTAGGTGGCGCATCCGCTCAAGATCAGAGCGAAGAAGGCTATGGCCAGCGCTCTGCATACAGTTCCGGTCGACATGGGGCAAACCTCGGAAAAGAGGGAATTTCTACTAAGACATATCGACCGCTTTGTCGGGAACTTGAGCCTTGGCGGGGTCCCTTTTCCGTCGCGGGGCGTGCTAAGTGCAGGCAAGCCTGTTGCACAGATATGTGAAAACAGCTACACAGCATTGCGGTCCCCTGTCTGGACCGTGCTTGGGACGGGCTGGTTCGTCCCTCTTTTCCCTTCAACATTTCCAGGTAAGCAGATGAGCACGTCATCCATCACCGTCAGAGGCTATGTCGAGGCGCTTCCCAGAAAGAAGGACGAGCGCCAGGCGCGGGTTGCCATCGTGCAGGACGAAGTCGAGTACAGAGTGCTGACCAGAGGCGCCGGCGTCGACCTCGTCGACGAGGTGAGCGCCCAGGTCGAGGCTTCTGGCACCGTCGAAGAGCAGGACGGCATCAAGTACATGACCGTGCGCTCCTACCGTCTTCTGGACGAGGAAGGCGGCTGGGACGACGACAAGGCCTAGGGCCTCCTTCGCGGGAAGCTACGAGAAGAGTCCGCGCTGCCTGACCGTCTGGCGGGTGTGCGCGGCAAGGCGCGTCCGCTTGAAGGCGGAGAGTACGTCATCGAGGAAGCCCGAAGGATCGAGCGAAGCCGTTCTCCCGTAGACGCTTCGCGTCTTGGCGCTTGAGAGGCAGAGCACCTCAGAGGCGCGCGTCAGGCCGACGTAGAGCAACCTGCGCTCTTCAGCCATGTCCGCTGTGCCAAGGCCGGTGCCTGGTCCGAAGAGCGTGCCGGCGTCAAGCGGCAGAATGCCCTGCTCCAGGCCCGGCATGAAGACGGCGCGGAACTCAAGCCCCTTGGCTGCGTGCAGGGTGAGCAGGCGTACGGCCTCCGCCTTGGAGACCAAAAGCTCCGCTTCGTCGAGCCAGCGCACTTCGTCGAGCAGAGCGCGCCATGATCCCGCCCTGCTCCAGGCCCTGGCGAGGCGCTTCCAGGGATCGGAGGCAAGGTAGAGGGCCGTGCGCCGGGAGGTCTTGGCAAGCTTTTCCGCGAGCTGCGCGGGCGCCGGCGGCTCGCCTTCGCCGGCAAGGATAGGCGTCCATTCCCGGGGAAGGCCGGCCGGCTTGACGACCGCTTCGCCATCGGGGCCTGCATCAAGTCCTTGGGTTATCCTCTGCTCTGCAAGGGCAAGCAGGGCGGCTGTCGTCTCGTCCTGCCAGAAGGCCTCTGCCGAAGGGCTTTGGACCGGGATGCCGCGCTCCTGGAGAGCGCGGGCGATGACCGGCATCTGCAGCTTGAGGCGGACGAGCACGGCGATGTCCGAGGGTGCGAGATCCTGGACGAGGGGGGCCGATGCCTCCTTCTTCTGGTCCAGCAGCGTGTGCGAGGTGGCGCCGAGCATGGCCTGGATGCGGTCGGCTATCCAGACGGCCTCAGCTGCGTCCGAGGGCGCTTCGAAGTACCTGAGCTCGGCCTGCAGGGGCCGGGCGGCCTTCAGCAGACCCGAAGCCGGATGCGAGTGCATGGCAAGTCCGGCTGCCTCGAGAATCTGCTGGCTTGCCCGGTAGCTTTGCGAGAGGGCCATGGTCTCGAGCTTGGGCCAGTGCGCCTCGAGCTCCCGCCTGATGTCGGGCGTGGAGCCGCGGAAGCCGTAGATGGCCTGATCGGGATCGCCGATGCCGAAGAAGCCCCTGCCGTCTTCGGGGAGCATGCGGTAGAGTGCCTCTGCCTGGAGTGGGGAGATGTCCTGCACCTCGTCCACCAGAAGCTCGCAGGGACGCAGGACGAGGGAGCCCTCCCTAAGGGCCAGGCGCAGCCACTCCAACAGTCCCGTGAAGTCGAAGCAGAAGGGGTGGATTTTCTGAAGAAGCGCCCGGTATTCCTGGAAGGCCGCATGGAGCAGCGGATCCGATGCAAGGGCGCAGGTTTCGCGCAGGTACGCCAGGCGCTCGGCCAGGCGCTTGAGCTGCGGGGATGGCAGTTCCGGCTCCAGCGAGGTCAGGGCCTGTCTGGCAAGGGACGCTGCGCAGGGTTCGGCGAGGAGCACGGCGTCTGGATGGCGTTCCTGGATCAGGCGCCAGGCAAGGGCGTGGAAGGTGGTGCATTCGGGAAGGATGCGTCCCGGAAGCATTGACTGCAGGCGCCCGTTGACCTCTTCGGCGGCCCTGTGGCTGAAGGTGAGCGCAAGGATGTCGCCGGGTTCGACGCCCTCTGCAAGCAGGCTTGCCAGACGCTCGGTCAGAATGCGCGTCTTGCCGGAGCCGGGACCTGCCAGCACCAGCAGGGGAGTGCCCCGGTGGCGCATGGCGACAGCCTGCTCTTTGTTCAGACTGCAGGCGCCCTCCCCCTGCCTGCCGCGCTCTTCCTTTCTCCCGGGCTTCGACGGCGCCCGGCCCATCGCAAGGAGGCTTCCTGCGGCCGTGGCCTGCTCCTTAGGGGCGGCCTTTGTCCTGGAGGATGCGCCGAGGCGGGCTCTTGGGATCCTGCCGCCTGCCATCTCGCGGCGCTCTTCGTCGGTGAAGACGGCAACCGTGCCGAACTCGCCGTCGTAGCCTCCCTGGCGCACCAGACGCCCTTCTCTGATGCGGGCGACGGCCTCTGCAAGGCGGTCCGAGTAGCTGGCGATGCGCTCCAGAGGGAGGCTTGCCAGGATGCCGAACTCCGGTCCCAGCGTCGCCAGCGCCTCGGCGAAGGCCGTCTGCACCTTCTGGGTGGCCTGTCCCTTGCCGTAGATTTCTGCAAGCACAGAAGGCAGGGGGATGACGGGATGCACGGCCGGCTCGTTGGCGAGTTCAGGCTCCGCCTTCCTGTCCGCCAGCTCCCAGACCCTGTGCATGACGCCGATGGTGAGCTTCCTGCCGCACACGGGGCAGATGTCGTGATGGCGCTCCGCCTCTTCGGGCGTCATGACCACATGGCAGTTCCTGTGGCCGTCCAGATGGTACTTGCCCTCTTCGGGATAGATTTCGAGGGTGCCCTCGAAGCGCACGGCGCCGGGGGACATGTCGGGCGTGCGCCTGGCGGCCAGCCTGAGGGCGCGGATCATGCCGTCGTAGCTGGGGCTGCCTGTGAAGACGTTGGATTCCCTGCCGAGGTTGGGGCCAGAGTGGGCGTCGGAGTTGGAAACAAGGGCGTAGCCGTCGAGCGCGCTCACGAGGCGGTTCATGGCCGGATCCGACGAAAGGCCGGTTTCGAGGGCAAAGATGTGCTCCGTCAGGTCGCCAAAGCAGTCGCGGATGTCGTCGAAGCCGGACTTGGATCCGAAGAGGGAGAACCAGGGGGTCCAGACGTGGGCCGGAATGAGCACGGCCCTGTCCGAGACGTTCAGGACGAGGTCGAGCAGATCCTTGGCGTCGAGGCCGAGTATGGGCCTGCCGTCGGCGTTGATGTTGCCTATCTGGGCAAGTTTTGCCGAAAGCCTGTCTGCGTCCTCCAGGGTCGGGACGAGAACGACGTTGTGGTTCTTGCGCACCTTGCCGAGCTTCTTGTAGATGGAGCTAATCTCCGTCTGCAGGCAGAAGAGGGGCGGCTTAGCCGGTTCCAGGACCCCTGGCAGCACCTTTTCCGGCGCCGGAACGGGCCGGTAGAAGCCGGAGGCCTCGTCGAAGACAAGATCCCGCCTCAGCTCCTCGCGCCACTTTGGGTGGGTGAAGTCGCCCGTGCCGAGCACGTTGATGCCCTTGGCCATGGCCCAGCCCGAAAGGTGGGGTATGTTCAGCTGTCTGCTGGTGGCCATGGAGAAGCGGGAATGGATGTGCAGGTCCGCGATGAAGCTTGGGCCGGCCGGGAAGTTCGGAGCGTTCGGAGAGCTTGGAGAGGACGGCATCAGTGCCTCCGGGGCGTCCTGGCCTCAAGCCAGGGGCAGAAGTGCGTGGCGTCTGGGGTGTAGGCCGGGGTTGCATCGCCTTGCCCCTCCTGTCCGTCTTGGCTAGAGGACTCGTAGAGGACGAGGTCCGGCAGGACGAGGGTGTCGCTGGCGCAGTCCTTGCGGGCTTCGGCCAGCACGCGCAGGGCAGGCTTGCCGGACCATGCGCGCACGAAGAGGAGGCGGCGCAGGCCAAGCCCCGCCTTGGCGAGGGCGTGCACAAGCCTGGCTGTCTGGGCTGCAGGATAGATGAAGTAGCTGTGGCCGCGTGCAACGAGAAGGCGCCTGGCCGCCTGGCAGAAGAGCTCGAGCGATCCCCTGCCCCGCCTGGCCCTTTCGGCGAGGGGCGATGTGCTCGCCTTGCCCATGCCTTCGTCCCAGAAGGGAGGATTGGCCAGCACCAGATCGAGGTAGGGCTGGCCCTGCTCTTTCGCCAGTTCGGCGCAGTCGGCCTGAAGGAAGGAAAGGCGGGAGGCGAGCCCTGTCCGTGTGGCGTTTTCCCTGGCCGCCTCGACGAGTTCGGGGACGAGCTCGAAGCCGAGGCCAGCGAGTCTGGGATTGAGAAGGAGCAGGCCAATGAGCGAGGATCCTGCGCCTGCCCCAAGCTCGCCTGCCAGATGGCAGGAGGGGCTTTGAGCCTGCAGGGAGGGGGGAAGCTTGCGTTCGCGCACCGGGTTTTTCAGGGCGTGGGGAGCCTGGTCCTCGAATTCGCGGTGGGCGAAGCAGGCGAGCAGGAGGGAGTCCAGGGCAAAGCGCATGGACCCCTCGGGCTGGACGAGCCCTGTGGGAAAGGCCTGGGCCTGCTCCACGGCCCAGCTCCTAGAGCAGCGGGTTTTCCCAGTTGAAGAGGCCTGGCCTGTTCAGCTGGGGCAGGGACTTGGGCACGTTCTCCTTGAGGGAGACGAAGAAGCTGTAGCCGGCCTTTTCCAGCTCCTGCCTGTGCTCGAGGATGTTGAGCTGCCAGGCGGGGTAGATCCAGGTGTTTTCGCCGTACTGCCTAGCCCAGAAGGCCTCGCCGCGGGGCGTCATGAAGGGCTCGTTGAGGCGCACGCCGAGCGTGCCGAAGCGGCTCATGCCCACGGGCCAGGAGCCGGAAAGCACCACGCCCAGGGGAAGCGGGCTTGCCTTGGGCAGGGCTAGGAAGTCCGCGCCCGGCAGCTCCGGCGAGGCAATGGCGGAGGTGAAGCCCATCTGCTTGAGCACGCCGGCGGCAGCCGCGTTGGCGATGTTGCAGAAGGGGCCGGCCGTCAGGGAGATGTCCGGATCCTTGCGCATCTCTGCGGTGAAGAAGCCTATTTGCCAGGGCGCGTTGCAGGTGAATCTGCGGGCGCCGGCGCGCCAGAGCTGGCCCACGAGCTTCTGGAAGGTCTCCTCTTCGTCAGGCCAGATCACCGGCGGGAGCCACCAGCCGAAGCGGTTCATCACCGTGTGGGAGATGGCCGCCGACTTGGCGGAGAGCCAGAGGCAGGAGAGGAACTTCCGGGCGCCCCTCGTTTCCTTGCCCTCGGGCAGGCTCGCCTGCACTATCATGTCTGGAAGCTTTGCGCGCTGGCAGGGCTGGACGGCGCGGGGCCTGGCGTGCACCATCTGGGTTGGCCTGGCCTCCATGAGGTCGAGCCTGGCCTGCCAGTCGGCGAGAATCTGCGTGAGCTCTTTCTCGCGGCGGTCGATGAGGTAGACGGCAACGCCTGCCTTGGGCGTCTTGTGCTTGGGAATGCGCAGGAGGAGCGTGCCGCCCTTGGGCGTGAACTTGGGCACGGGCAGGGTCGTGTGCCAGTTCTCGTCCTCGATGCCTATCCTGAGGTAGTCCTTCGGCAGGAGGGGGATGAAGGGCTTGGTGTAGGGCTGGCCCTGCTGGTTGATGCCCGTCTTGCCGACGAGCAGGCCGGAGCTGGTCTGGCCTGCCGGATCCACGGGCACGGCGGGGCGCTGGGGCAGGAAGCGGGCCCTGGTGCGCGGACGCCCGAGGGCGAGGTCCAGGATGTCCTCGGCCATCTTCCTCGCCTTGGGGTCGCCGGGATTGTCCCGAAGCAGCCTGTAGGCCGTGACGGCGTGGTAGACATAGTGCGGTCCCTTCTTGCGGCCCTCGATCTTCCAGGAGACGAGGTGGGGAATGCCGGTGACGGTCTTGATGAGCACGTCGAGGGAGAGATCCTGGCAGGAGAAGTAGCGTCCGCTCTGGAACTTGGGCGCCTGGCCGCGGAACTTGCCTTCCTGGCGGCCGGGGCGCTCGTCCCGGCGATCGGCCGAGCGGTCGAAGCGGCTGAACTTGTCGGGCCTGCCTCTTCCCCTGTCTCCCCTGTCCTGGCGCTGCGACTCGCCGCGCTGGACCTTGTGGTAGAGGCCCTGAAGAGAGCTGCCTCCCTGAGAGTAGATGCGCCGGCAGGGCTGAACGCAGCGCCCGCGCAGGCCGCTCTTGCCGCCCATGTAGCTGGACCAGTAGCAGCGTCCTGACACGCAGTAGCACAGCGCGCCGTGGATGAAGCACTCGAGCACCACGCCGTCGGGGCAGGCTTCGGCCATCTGGCGTATCTCGTCGATGGAAAGCTCCCTCGGGAGCACGACGCGGTCTGCACCCAGAGCCTTGGCCTGCTGAAGGGATTCGGGATGGGTGAGGTTGGCCAGCGTGGAGAGCGTGATGGAGCCAGTGTAGCCGGCTTGGCGCGCCACGTCGATCATGGCCAGATCCTGGACGATGAGGCCATCGCAGCCCACCTGGGACTCCAGACGGTTGACGAGGCGGAAGGCCGGGTCGAGCTCCTGCTGCTTGATAAGCGTGTTCATGGCCACCGTGACCCGGCAGCCTGCCTCGTGGGCGAGGTCCGTCAGCTTCGAGAGCTCGGTCAGGCCGAAGTTTTCCGCCTGCATGCGGGCTGAGAACTGCTTGAGCCCGAGGTAGATGTTGTCCGCTCCGGCGGCAAGGGCCGCCAGAAAGCAGGAGACGTCGCCCGCAGGCGCGAGGATTTCAGGGCGTTCAGGGGTTGGCTCGGGGCCATCGAATCGGCTCATGGCAAAGTCCAGTCGCTAGGAATTTGGAAGGTTGCTGATGGGGCTTGGCGAGGCGTAGTAGGAGGCAAACCACTCGTAGAAGCGGGCTATGCCCTCCTTGAGGGAGGTCTGGGGCGTCCAGCCCGTGAGGGCTTCCGCATCGCTGGTGTCGGACCAGGTGGAGAGCACGTCGCCGTCCTGCATGGGGAGGTATTCCTTGACGGCAACGGTGCCCATGACTTTCTCGAGGGTCTCGATGAAGCGGCCAAGCTCCACCGTCTGCCCCCGGCCGAGGTTGAGGATGCGCCAGGGGGCGGAGCTGGTGGCGGGGTCCGCCTTCGCGGCGTCCCAGCCGGGATTGGCCTGAGGCGGCATGTCCAGCAGGCGTGCCATGGGCTCCACAATGTCGTCGATGTAGGTGAAGTCCCGGCGCATGCGGCCCTGGTTGAAGACCTTGATGGGCTCGCCCCGGCGCATGGCCGCTGCGAAGATGTTGAGCGCCATGTCCGGCCTGCCCCAGGGGCCGTAGACCGTGAAGAAGCGCAGGCCCGTGCAGGGGATGCCGTAGAGGTGGGCGTAGGCGTGGGCCATGAGCTCGTCGCTGCGCTTGGAGGCCGCGTAGAGGCTGACGGGATGGTTCGCGGCCTGGTGGGGCGTGTAGGGCTGGGCGGCGTCCAGACCGTAGACCGAGGACGAGGAGGCGAAGACCAGATGCCTGACCTTGTGCCTGCGGCAGCCCTCCAGAATGTTGGCAAAGCCGACGATGTTGGAGGAGATGTAGGCCATGGGATTGATCAGGCTGTACCTGACGCCGGCCTGGGCAGCCAGGTTGACAACGTGGGTGAAGCCCTCTTCCTCGAAGAGGAGCTCCATGCAGGCCTTGTCGGCCAGATCTCCCCGAACGAAGGAGAATCCCTCCATGCCTTCGAGGACGCGCAGGCGGTCCTCCTTGAGGCGCACGCTGTAGTAGTCGCAGAGATTGTCTATGCCGGTGACGCGGTGGCCCTGGCTAAGCAGAAGCCTGGCGAGATGGAAGCCGATGAAGCCGGCCGCGCCTGTGACAAGTGCATGCATGGAGCGCTCCTTGGTGATCAAGGTGTTCCGGTGTTTCCTTATGTTCCTTGGTGCGCGAAAAATAGGCCAAGTACTGGCATCGCGCAAGCTTGCGTGCATTGAGGAACTTGCCGGAAGGGACCAAAACGGGTGCGGAACGGGAAAATTTTGACGGTGCTTGCGCTTGCGGAAGTGCCCCCTTGCAAGGTATACAAACAAGCTTTGGACTGCAGTCCCGTTCCTGTCTGCAGGGATTGCCTCAGGCAGGGCAGTTCCGTACGGCTTCTGAGGGCTGCGGCAAAGCTGGAGTTGATCGACGTGAACAAGACTGATGCAAAGCAGGCGGCCCAGGCGAAAGACGGGCAAGGCCGCTCCAAGGCCAGAGAGCAGGCCCGCAGAGCCCTGCGCCGGAACTGGTACGATGGGCAGAACAGGGAGATCGTGGTCTACTACCTCATCGCGGTGGCCTTCCTGGAGCTCATCGTCGGCGCGGTGGCCTTCTTCTACGGCGTGGTGCACGCTGAGCCCATGGGGCCGGACGGCGTCCGCATGGCCACCTTCCCCTGGGTGGGATGGCTCATCGCAGCCATTCTCTCTCCTGTTGGCCTCCTGCTCATTCTCCACCTTTCCGGGCAGTACTTCTCCCGCTCCCTGAACGCCACCTCGGCCGACGGCATGGCTGGCGGAGCCGATGCCGGCGAGGAGGTGCCCGAGCGCGTGCAGAGGCTCTACGCCATCGTCAAGCATGCGCCGACTGTCGTTGTCCTGCTGGGACTCATCGCCTTTGGCGGGGCGCTCTTCTTCCTGGACAGCGCCATGGACGTGCTTATCAGGGTGGGTCGAGGCATCCTGCCCTACCTGCCCTGGATACTCGGCAGCCTCACCGTTTTCCTCATCGTCTGCTACATTGTCAGGCAGATCTTCATTGCCCGGCACAACAGGATGCAGCAGGAGTATGCCTACCGCCTCAAGGTGCTGGAGAAGACCGGCATCATCATCGCCAGCAAGGGCAGCGAGCCTCTGAAGCTGGAGGACGGCCGGATTGTGCCCATCGAAAGAGGCAGGTCCCAGGCCGCCCTGCCCCCCTCTCCGGAAGGCGGCAATGTCAAGGCAGACGGCGCCCCCGCAGCTGGCGATGCCGAGGACGTCTCGGATGCGGAGATCGTCGAGGAACCAAGCCCCGCCAAGTAGTGGCTGCACCGGCCGATATGCGGCCTTGTCCGAATGCAAAGCGCGCCCCCGACTGGGAGGCGCGCTTTTTAACTTCACGGGCTTGCGGGGCCGCTACTGCTCAGAGCGGAACTTTTCGTCCGCGGGACGCACTCTGAGCGCCTCGGCGAGGGTGGCCGCGTCCTCCTGGGGCCTCGACTTGACCTCGAGCTCGGCGTTGCCGCCGAAGCATTCGAAGCCGCTGGGGCCGAGCACCACGTAGCCGGCTGAGATGACCTTGCCGTAGGGGAGCTGCTCGAACATGTCGGCATGGTCAACCCTGCGCGGAAAGACGAAGGGCACCGGCTGGCCGGAAAAGTCTTCGACGATCAAGTACTTCATGGCGGAACTCCACAAATAGGCAGGCCGGACACGGCGGCGCGGTCCCTGCGGGTTTCAGGTTGCGGGCAGGCCTTTGCCGGGGCGCGCCTTGCCACGTCCCGGACGGCGTTGCTGACGATAGCGCCCAAGCTTTTGGTTTGTAAAGACGGTTTCGCCTAATTTGCTGTAATTCAAAAGGTTTTTTCTTTGCCAAACGGGCAACCAGACATGGACCTGTCCATAGCTACTTTTTTCTGTTTTGCAGATATCTCCGGACGGCCTGATTGTGCTCCTGCAGGGTCTTGCTGAAGGCGTGCGAACCGCCGTCCGTGACGGCTACGAAGTAGAGGTAGTCGTGCTTTTCAGGGTGGACTGCCGCCTTGAGGGCCGAGACGCCGAAGGAGCAGATAGGGCCAGGCGGAAGTCCCGGCAGCTTGTAGGTGTTATAGAGATTGCGGGGATCCTGGAGGTTGGCCTTGGTCAGGTTGCCGTTGAAGCTTTGCCCGAGGCCGTAGATTACCGTGGGGTCGGCCTGCAGGAGCATGCCCTTGGCCATGCGGTTGGCATAGACGCCGGCAACCCGCTGACGCTCCGAGGCTATGGCCGTCTCCTTCTCCACGATGGAGGCGAGGATAACGGCGGCTTTCAGTTCCTCTCGGGAGGGCTTGCCGGAAGGCCAGACTTCCTGGGCCTTGCGCCAGAAGTTGTCCACCATGCGTCCAGCTACGGCCCTGGCCTGGTCCCTGTCCAGGGGCTGGTCCTCGAGCAGGGTCTTCAGCAGGTAGGTGTCGGGCATGAGGAAGCCCTCTGCCGTGTCGAAGGGGATGCCGTAGTGGCGCAGGAACTCCGGATCCCGGATTACCTCGGCGAAGTCGCCGGCCTTGGCCATCCCGTTTTCTTCGATGACCGTCGCCGTCTGCCACCAGGTGAGCCCCTCGGGGACGGTGACGCGGGTGAAGGCGGGCTTGCCGCTGACGAGGCTCTCCAGCACCTTCTCCGGCGTCCAGCCGGTGGAGAGCAGGAAGCGCCCCGCCTGAAGCCTCGCGCTCTGCTTCTTCCAGCGGGCAAGCAGGCGGAACTTGAACTCGTCGGCCACGATGCCCTTCTCTTCAAGCTGCCGGGCAATTCTGGCAAGGTTTGCGCCGGGCGTCACGTCGAAGTAGACCTCCTGGCCAGGCGTCGCAGGCGGCGTTTCCAGAAAGCGCTTGGCCTCCCAGGCCGCCCAGCCGGTGGCGCAGGCCGCCATGAGGACGAGGATGCAGAGCACCTTGGCAAGCAGTTTCAGCATGGCTCCCCTCCCCTTTTGATTCCCTCTTGATGCCGTCTTGTTCTGTGCGCCTACGGCTGGTTCGCTCCGTCCTGGTCCTGTCATTCCTGATCCTGTTTTTCCTGGTCCAGCCTATTCTGGTCCGGGCCCTTCCAGCGCACGTCCACCGGCAGGGCGCAGCCGGGCTGGTGGAGATAGCTCTCAAGGATGCGCACGGCTGCCTGCTGATCCAGGGCAGCCTTGCGCTTTTTCCTGTCCCTGACGCCGGCCTCGGCCAGATCCCAGGCCGCCTCTTCGGAGCTGAGCAGCTCCTCCATGAAGAGCACGGGGCAGTCCGTGCGGTGCACGAGGCGAGAGGCGAAGTTGCGCACCTGGCGCGTGGTGAGGGACTCCGTGCCGTCCGGCATCAGGGGCAGGCCCACGACGACGGCGTCCGGCTTCTCCTGACGGATGATCCCGGCGAGTTCCTCCAGCAGGGCCTTGCGGCTGGGGAAGGCGTTCAGGTCGAGGGTCTTCAGGGGATAGGCGAGCATCCCTTCCGGATCCGTAGCCGCAAGGCCGGTGCGGACGAGGCCGTAGTCAATGCCGACAAGCTTCATGGGCAGGCACGGCGTCCCGGCCCCAGGCGCGTTCCTGGGATCGCCCTTGGGGCCGGGGGCTTTGCGCTAGAATATCTTGACGAGCCTGCGCACGTCTTCCATGGTGCTGCGGGCAAAGGCTCTGGCCTTTTCGTTGCCGGCCAGGAGGATGTCCCTGGCGACCTCGTCGCTGACCGCCTTCCTGCGCTCCTGGAGCGGATCGAGGAGGCTGTGCAGGTTCTTGAGGAAGATCTTCTTGCACTGCACGCAGCCGAGCTGGGCCTTGGTGCAGCCTTCCTTGATCTCCTCCTGCTCTTCGGGGCTTGCCAGAAGCTCGTGGTAGGGAAAGAGGTTGCACTTCTCGGGACAGCCGGGGTCGGACTTCTTCACGCGCGGTGGATAGGTGAACATGGTCTTCACCTTGGCCTCGATGCTCCCGAACTCGTCGCTGAGGAAGATGCCGTTGTCGTAGCTCTTGGACATCTTGCGGCCGTCGAGGCCGGGGCACTTGGCGGCCGGCGTCAGCAGGGCCTTGGGCTCGGGAAAGTATTCGCCGTAGAGAAAGTTGAAGCGCCGGCAGATCTCGCGGGTGAGCTCCATGTGCGGCAGCTGGTCCTCGCCCACCGGGACGCCCTGGGGGCGGTACATGAGGATGTCGGCGGCCATGAGGATGGGATAGCAGAGAAAGCCCGTGTTGCTGAGGTCCTTGGTGGTGATCTGCTGCTGCTGTTCCTTGTAGGTGGGGTTGCGCTCCACCCAGGAAACGGGGGTGATCATGCTGAGCAGCAGGGAGAGCTCGGCGTGCTCCTTGAGGTCGGACTGGCGGAAGATGGTGCACTTGTCGGGATCAAGGCCTGCGCCCACCCAGTCCTTGACCATCTCCAGCGTGTTCTGCCGGAGCTGCTCGGTGCGGTTGAAGTCCGTGGTCAGGGCGTGCCAGTCGGCCACGAAGAAGAAGGCGCGCTGGGTGTTCTGGAGCTCCACCCAGTTCTTGAGGACGCCGAAATAGTGGCCGAGGTGGAGGGGACCGGTGGGACGCATGCCCGAACAGGTGCGGAGTTCGTTGTTCATGGGAAAAATCCTTACTGGAAGTTAGATGCCGAAGAGGCTGAGCACGAGCGTGTAGCTTCCCTGCAGAAGCGGAACGAGAATCTTGTCCAGCAGGCCTGCGACAATCAGGACCAGCAGGACGAGAAAGCCCCAGCGCTGCCAGGCGAGGTAGGAGAAGGCCGCGCGGGCAGGCAGAAAATAAGCCAGCACCT
>JAEEPQ010000190.1 GCA_016284885.1 Desulfovibrio sp. | reverse complement strand
CGCCAAGGCTACGGAGCAGGGGCATGCCGGCGCGCAGTTCAATCTTGGCACGCTGTACCGTCTGGGACAGGGCGTTGCGCAGGACTATGCCAAGGCCTACGAGTGGTACGCCAAGGCGGCCGCGCAGGGGGACGCGCAGGCGCAGGGCAATCTCGGCACCATGTACCGCCTGGGACAGGGCGTTGGACAGGACTATGCCAAGGCCTACGAGTGGTACGCCAAGGCTGCCGCCCAGGGCGATGCGCTAGCCCAGGGCTGGCTTTGCGCGATGCATGACTTGGGTCAGGGCGTTCCCCGGGATCCTGCCAAGGGCGCGGAATGGTGCCGGAAGGCTGCGGCGCAGGGGAACACGCTGGGCCAGCTGACGCTTGGCGGCATGCTACTGAGAGGAGAGGGCGTTCCGCAGGATGTGGCCGAGGCCAGAGAGCTGTTCGCCAAGGCGGCTGCGAAAGGCAATGCGGAAGCGCAGCGCCGCCTCGGCGTCCTGTACCGCGACGGCGTGGGCGTCGAGGTGGACGGGCGCAGGGCGAAGGACTGGTTCGACAAGGCCTGCCAGGGCGGTCTGCAGGAGGGATGCGCCGAGCGCGACCTCCTTAAGGAGAAGGGCTTCTAGCGGCCTTGCGCCGGTCTCTCCGCGCGAAGGTTCCGCTGGCTGCGCCCGCTCTGCGGAAGCCTGAGAGGGAGTGATGCGAAGCAGGGCCAGGCGCCGGCCAGACGCCGATCGGAAGCCGGCCGGTCTCCTTGGCATCTGTGGCAAGAGGGGGCCGCGACTGCAGGTGACCGAAGGATGCGGAAGCCAGCAGAAGAGCGGCAGGCGAGCGACAGGCACCGTTGGTCGCGCTCTGCCAGTCTGCCGGGGATCCGCCGGCATCAGGTTCGCTCCCAGAGGCTGCCGAGGCCTTCGGGCGCGGGATGTGCGGGGTCCCCGGGCGGACCGGCAGGCGCGTTCAGGAACGGCAGGGCCTGCCCCGGAGGGCGGGAAGCTGCGCGCCAGGCATGCCAGATATGCCTGGCGCAGGGGCGTCTAGTACGTGCCGAAGAAGCTGCGGACGAAAGATCTCTGCCGAGAGGCTCTAGAGCAGACGGGCTGGGTTCTGCAGTACGTTCCCGACTGCTTCAAGACGAAGAAGATCTGCATGGCGGTCGTGAAGGACTGTGGAGAGGCGCTAGGCGGCGTGCCGAAGAGATGGAGGACAAAAGACCTGTGCCTGGCCGCCGTTCGGAACGGCGGACACCTCTATGACGTGCCGGACGCCCTGCTGACGCCGGAGTTGCTGGAAGCGGGGAAGAACGCTTTCTCCTCGTAGGGCGCACTGGCAGGACAGGAAGGCGGGGCTTCTTTGCTAGAATCGTCTGTCGCTGGCATGGATATGCAGATCGTGATGGGACACGCTAGCCGATGCCTAGCGTCTCGCGGGAGCGCAGGGCCCCAGCCTGCGCCTGAGGATCCGGAGGAGGATTTTGCCTATCCCCGTCCTAGCCTGTAGGCGCGTGCGGCGCCGGTGGCGGCTTCGCCACGGGGAGCCGGGCCTTCAATCCTGCTCCTCCCTGTCGGGCTGGCTAGGTCGAGCCTTGCTTTCCGGCTTCCTCTTTCCGGCTTCCTTTTTGCTCCTCCTTGAGCGGCGCTCCCCGCATCCTGCCGGCAGGGACGCAGGCGCCTGGCGACAGGAAGGTGGCGGGGATGGATTCTTGCTCTTCATGAAACGTGCCGGTGGCTCGGATGAGCTCCGGACACCGGGGCGTCAGCCCTCATGAAGGCGTTCTGGATGCGCATGCGCCGTCGCCAGGCCCGGGTCCTTCCAGAGTTCCGTCCGGCGGCCATCGCCTGCGCCAGCGAGGACGCGCCTATAGATCCAGCGTCTCCCCGTCATCAGGCATGAGGAAGCCGTCCATGGCGCCCCGAAGTTCCATGAGCTCCCGCATGCGCCTCCTTGAAACGGTGGCATGGGCCACGGCGTCCATGTGGCTCAGCACCACGGCGGCTCCTGGGCAGGCATTCCTGACGCGGCAGGCCTCCTCGTCGTCCATGATGAGGCGCCCATGCTCCACAAGGTGCGCGCCGCAGGCGTTGAGGACGACCACGCCGGGCCTGAAGCGCTCGAGCGCCTCCTCCACGCCGGGGAACCAGACCGTGTCGCCGGCAAGGTAGAGCGTCTTTTCGGAGGGATGCTGGAAGACCACGCCGCAGGAGGGGCCGCAGGGGGTGATGACGCCGTGGCGCCCTGGCGTCTTCACCAGCCGCACGCCTCTGAAGGACGAGTCTTCGGAGAGGACGGCGACATCCGCGAAGCCGGACTTCTCCAGGACGGCCTGGTCCTCCGCGCTCTGCACGAAGACGGGAACGGACTTGTCGAGCGGGGCGCCCACGGTGCCGTCCGGGGCCATGTCGATATGGTCGGGATGCACGTGCGTGACAATGCAGGCGTCGACGCCCTTGAGCACGTCCTCCACGGGCAGGGGAAGCTCCGTCATGGGCATGGGCGTGTCGGCCTCGGCGTCGCTGTAGGTGCTGAAGCCGTGCTGGCGGATGGTTCCCATGGAGCCCTTGGGGGCAAGCCACGGGTCGGTCAGGAACGTCTGGCCAGCGTATTCGATGCGAAGGCAGGCGTTGCGGATTTGCTGAATTTTCATCGTCTTTCTCCTTGAAAAACTAGTCCTTGCGTAGAAGCGTCATTTCGGGCGGGGCTGCGGCATGCAGTCTGTCCTGTGCGTCAAGACCTGCCGTAAGACTTCTGCAGCGCAGAACAATATGGCAGGGTGGCGTTCTTGCCAAGCGCGGCAGTCCGCGTGCCTAGGACGCCGTCTATCGGCATTGGCCGGCATTGCGCCTCCCGTGGCTGGGAGCTTTGCTTTGAGGTGGCCATCTTCGGCATCGGAACCGAAAGCCTTGCGCCTGAAGGCGGGTGCGGAAGGACGGCTAGGCGCTGGAGGCCGTGCCGGAGGCCTTTCTGGCACCAGAGCTATGCATTGCCACAGTCAGGTTGAACGAACCCGCCAGACTGGGACAAGGACTACGTTAAGGACTTCGCCCTGATTCAGGCGACCACGTGCCGGGCCTTGCTTCCCCGCTTCCTTCCTGCCGGCGTCCTTCTTGCTTCTTCTCGAGCGACGCCCCGCCTTTCCCTGCCGGCAGGGACGCAGGCGCCTCGGGCGGCGGGAGGATGGTGAAGGCGGCGGGGATGCGGGAAGTCCTTCGGGGACGCCTTGCCGGAAGCATGCATCGCGGGTGCTATGGCAGCCAACGCCGGCGTGGACTCTCTGTCCTCCCTATCCGTCGGTAGCGGTCGCGCGGACGGCGTGGACGTTCGCTATCGTGGCGAGGATGCGCTCCAGGCTGGTCGAGCTTTCGTCCCATGCCGCCAGGAGCGAGCCCGTGCGGGGACTGGCCTCCGCCGTCTTCACGCCCGGAACTCCCCCTGCAGCGAGACGCATTTCCTCCAGCGCGGAGTTGCTCTCGAAGATCCGGTTGCGCAGGCGGACACGCCCCCGCGTCGAGGAGACTATGCAGGACTCGAGGAAGCGGACTGCTTCGGCGTGTTCTGCGGGCATGTCCTCCGCTGTCTCCTGCTGGGCCTGGATGCCTTCCGCTTTCGTGGCCGCGCAGGCGGCGTCTTCGTCCAGCACGGTTCTGGTCGCTGGCTGGACGTTCTGCGCCTGCCTGCGGGCTTTGCCGGAGCCCTTGCCGGCTCCTCCGCTCCCTCTTCCGGTACCTTTGGCGCCGAGGCCGAAGATCGCGGAGAGGATGTCGGAGCCGGTCGCCCGGCCTCCGCCCCCTCCGGCACCCTTGCCTTTTCCGCCCGCAGCGGTGCCAAGCAGGGACGCTGCACCGGACAGGAGTCCTGCGCCTTTGCCGGCCACGCCGGCCACGGCCGAAAGGCCCGACGTCGCGGATGCGGCCGTTCCGAGAATCTTGATCAGGGTCATTGCCTTCATTGCTTCCTCCTTTCCTTGCGGCCGGCGCTCCTGCAGAGGTGTCGCCGGTCCGCAGAGCATCGCGTCCCGCTTGCCTGTCAGGGGATCATCCCGCCGGCATCCGCGCCGTTCTGTCAGTTACGTCCCCGGCATCTCGGTCCTCCTCGGCGTCCGCGTCCTCCGGGAGCGCCGAAGCCGCAACGGCCGAGGCAGGCGCCTTCGCCGGCGTCCCCGTCCGGACGGAAGACCGCGTTTCCGCCCTCGACGTCGATGACGATTGCCCGCCCGTCCGAGAGCGCCAGGGCAGTGCGCCTGCGGGCCTCGCCGGCGAGACGGCAGAAAGTGGCTGTGGAGATGCCCATGCGCGCGGCAGCCTCTTCCTGGGGAAGTCCTTCGGCATCGGCGAGCCTGATCGCCTCCAGCATGTCAAGGCCGAGATGGATGGCGGGGCCGTCGCCGGGGATCTCCGGCACGAACCGGAGGTTTGCCGGCAGGAAGCCGACGGTGCGGGGCTTGCAGGGTCTCAAGGAATCCTCCTTTATGGAATATGTTTCATAATAGAAGGGAACGCCGAGGCCGTCAACGTTCCGTCTTAGGAACTCCAAAATTTTGGAATGCCGTTTCGGCCGATCTGCGAAGCAGGAAAATTCCGGCCTCGGCGGGCGTGGTTGACATGCCGTCGCGCACTTTTAGGCTGGAATGGTTGATTGTCCGGAGCGCGGTCGTGCCGGACGAAGGATGGAAGGCAAGCCCGGCGCGGGCCGGGAAGGAGGACAGATGAACTATTTCAAGAAGAAAAA
>JAEEPQ010000189.1 GCA_016284885.1 Desulfovibrio sp. | reverse complement strand
GGGGGGGGGGGGGGGGGGGAAGGGAGGGGGGCTCGGCAAAGGTGGCCGCGGCGCGGATGCTGCCCTTGACCAGCTCTTGCCATCAGCCTGCCATAATCACGGCGTCTTGCCTGCAGCCAAAGCCTATGCCCTTTCTGCGTCCACCTGGTCGCCGAGCTGGAAGGAGGGGGGCGCATCCTACCTCGATGCGCAGCGCATCAGCATCGCCGTCCTCCTCAAAGGACGGATGGGACGTGAAGGCGTACTGCAGGGTGAGGCTCAAGGCGCACGCTCCTGGCTTCGCCGAAGAACAAGCCGTAGCCTGTACCCAGCATGAAGGCGCCGGACCAGCCGGTCCATTCGCTACCGTGGGAGCGGTGGTAGGCGCCGGCGTTGACGGAGCGCTGCATGCGGTTCACGTCGAAGCCGAAGCACGCTATGCCAAGCAGGTAGGCACCCTCCCAGGAATCCGGCGCATAGGCGCCGTGGCCTCAGAGAAAGAGGCCATGGGCTCTGCCGGAGGCTGCCTTGATGAAGCTCGTCAGGCCGTCGGGCGTGAGTTGGGACTGCAGGACGCTGCCGTCCTCCTGGGAGAAGACGCCGGAGACGCTTCCCGTCTGCTGGGTGCCCAGGCCTCTGACGCCTTGCCAGACCTGGTTGTCCAGCTCGGAGACATGGACTTTGCCCTTGACGCTCAGCCTTCCTGCATGCAGAGACATGTCGATGCCCTTCGGGTCTCGGACGGAGCCGTCAAGGAGCATTGCAAAGTCGGGATCAACGTCGCCCGCCCTGCCGGATGTGGAGGTGGCCTGGTCGAGCACGGAGAGCAGGCCGAGTCCGTAGCCGGCTTCGTGCTCCCAAGTGTTGCTGATTTCGCCGTAGTCCATGTGCAGCACGGGAGTCGGCCTGCCAGAGAGCATGAGCCTGCCCAGCTCCATGTAGGAGAGCTTTTCATGGGCGTGCTCCTGAGATGCCCTCCCCCAGATGGGTCAGAAGCTCTCCGAGGAGGCACGGTCGCTTCCGCGGAGGGCGTTGGTCTTTTCGCTGTCTATCAAAGCATCGACGCTGAGCGCCGTGCTGTAAGTCACGCCCGTTGCCAGCACGTCGGCTCAGACGCTACAGCCGGGGCGATGTTCTGCTTTTCGGAAGCGGGGGGATTGCGCGAGGATGTCTTGCGCCCGGGACCGTAGCCCTTGTTGTAGAAGAAAAGCTCAAACATATTGTGGCCCTGGGCTGAAACGATCAGGCTGTCCGTGGAGGGGCCGAAGCGGGCAGGACCGTCGAGCAAAGGGCTAGGGTGGGGATTCTGCCGGCGAGAATCCCGCATCGTCGCAGAGCGCTGTGCTGCGTTATGGCCGGCCTTGAAGCAGAAGCTCCGCGGAGCGGGCTTGGCAGAGATGGGCGAATCCGCATCCAGTCTCCGGATCCCGCAAAGCGCGACTTCTGGGAAGGATGGCGCCGGTGGCGCCTTGGAGCAACGGCCCCCTGCCCAGAGCGAAATTATGGCAATTTTTTGCCTAGATCCGTGAAAGAGGCCAGTTTTTTCTGCGACGGGATGCACTTCGAAAAAGGTAAAAGGGGTGTCGATTTCCTGAAAGCACAAGAGGAGGAAAGCGTTTGAAACAGAATGAAGCGGTGGCGATGCTTGCCGGCCACGAGAGAAGAGATCCCGCAGCTCTGCACCGCCGGGACATGCTCCAGGGCAAACGCCGACCTGCCGCATGGCGGCCGGCGTCACTTCCTGTCGCAGAGGCATCCGCCCGCAACCCACCGCCAGAGCGCAGCCGGAACCTTGCGCAGCTAGGCCCAGCATCTTCTCCCTTCCTGCCACGGCTTGCTTCCTGCTGCAGTCCCGCATCCCTTCTGCTCTGAGTCGTCAGGGACCTTCCGCAACGTCCTGCTCAGGGGGCATCCCAGCCACCAGTTTCCAGCCGGAGCGGACAGTGCTAGTTTTAACCGGCTGGCGGAGCGTATCCTGTGCTTTCCGCATCAAAGAAACTCAGCCCCTGGTCCGGAACAACAGGGCTTCACTAAGGAGACTGCGTCATGAAGAAGGTGATAGTCGCCTTTATTGGCATCGTCCTCTTCCTTGCAGGCACGGGCCTGCTCTGGTGGAACGAAGGCCGCACGGTGAGCGTCGGCGACGCCATCAGCGAGGCCGAGCGCGCTGTTGTGGATCTGCCTTCCGTTGCCAGCGCCGATCCTTCCTTCGAAGGCAAGCTGGTCCACGCCTTCGGCCGGGCCGAAACCAAGGCCGGCGTCAAGGATTCCGTCTTTCCCGGCGTGGCGGTCAAGGGGCTCGCCCTGCGTCGCAGCGTCGAATTCTACCAGACGGTGGAGCACGAGGAGAACGGCGGGTCGAAGAAGGGCGGCGAAACGTCCGGGACAAGCTACCGCTACGCCAACGAGTGGGTGTCCAGTCCCGTGACTGAGAGCTTTGCCAATCGCCCCAACAGCAACATGGTTCTCATGGAGGTCGATGAAGGCACGGCCTACGCCGAGGACGCCACGCTCGGCGCCTACCGCCTCGACGGCGCTCTGGTGCGCGAGGTGGAAGGCGAGAAGTTGCTCGATAGCGGCTTCAGAGGCGAAGTGCTCCAGCGCATGCAGGACGCCCTGCCACTGAACGCAAAGGGCAGGCGCCTGCTCTGGAGTGCCGGCCCCGGCACGCTCTACATCGGCGCCGATCCCTCCCAACCCCGCATCGGCGACGTGCGCGTGAAGTTCTTCTACGTGCCCGAAGGCGAGATCTCCATTCTTGCCCAGGCCTCGTCAGGCATCTTCAAGCCCTGGAAGGCCAGCGGCGGCCAGGACTTCTTCCTTGTCGAACGCGGCAGGCAGCAGGCTCCCCAGATGCTCGAGAACGCCAGGGACAGCAACGTCGTGATGTGCTGGAGCCTCCGCGTCCTCGGCGCCATCCTCGCCATCGTCGGACTGCGCATGGTCCTAGCCCCCATTGCCCTTCTTCTGAACGCCATTCCTCTGCTTGGAGGCATCGCCGAGGTGGGCCTCTCCCTGGCGTCCGGCCTCGTGGGCTTCGCCTGGTCGCTCATCGTCGTTGCCGTCGCCTGGGTGAGATTCAGGCCGCTGCTGGCCTGCGTCATGCTCGCCTTTGCCGCAGCGCTCGTGGCCCTCGTGAGCATCAGCGCCCGAAGGAAGAAGCTCCAGGTGGCCGGCCAGCAGTTTGCGCCCCAGCAGCCGCAGATGATCAGCGGCCAGCAGGCTCCGTATGGACAAGCCCCGCAGAGCCCCTACGGCCCGTCCCCCAGCGGGGGCTATGGCCAGCAGGGCCAGTATCCCAGCTTCCAATCTTCCGGACAGGGACCCCAGCGCCAGTAGAACGCATCCTGCCGCCTCCGGAACGGTTTGCATGGAGACGGACGGCATCCTGCAGCGTCACGGCCTGCATGTCTTGCCTGTCCGCTTCGCGTATCCAGCCCTTAAGCAAAGCGGCTGGCAGAGCCTGAAGTTCCTGTCGCCGTTTCACTACTTGACGGTAGCGCCCAAACGAAGTTCTGCATGCCTTCTCCCTGCGGGCATTTGCTCGCTTTGCCCTTGTCCCTGCATCGCTGGCGCGATGCAGGCAATGCAGATGAGTCTCCCCGCGTCCGGCGGAAAAGGGCAGAGTCCGGCAGGAGGAGGGGGAAGGGGAAGGGAGCCTTGAAGGCTAAGCCGCGTCAGGCGTCTTGGCATGCCTTCGCCCGGCCTGCCTGCGGGATGCGTCCAGGTCGGTCGCCATGGCCCGGCTTCCGTGCAGGGGAACAACCGAAAGCTGGATGATAGGCACTAACTCCCTTCCTCGGTCTTGACTCTAAGCTTCTCGATGAACAGCTCTGTCCAGAGCCGTCATTTCTCCTGTCCACGATTTCAGAGACTGACAGATCTCCCAGGTATGCAAGAAGTCCGTTGTGTGCTCGCCGTGCTCTCAGACCGCGGCGGAATCTCGGTCATTAACGTCAGTAAGATGACTCGTATCATGGCCTGCTTCTTAATACACAGAATCGACTTCCGCTTAGTATACTTACGAGGTGTTAAGGACTGAATCTTCTGACCAGAACTTGACGGTCTTATTTGTCCGCAGATAGCCGGAGCAAGCTGTCCATAAGGGGCAGGACTTCCCCCGAGATGATGACTGGACAGATCGCTCTTTCTCCCCCATTTGGGGAAAAGGAAGGCTAAAGCCATTTTCCCGGAGCCACGCGTCGCGCGACCGGCAGGCCACAGAAGAAGTAGCGACGACAAGGGCGCGCGTGGCCTGTCCTTGCTGCTGAGCTTCACCCCCTCCGATGGAAAGGGGGGTGAAGCGATGCGGACTGCCAGTGGAACGCGCGGCGCAGCGGACCCTTGCGCTGCGGCGACGCTGCGGCATGACGGGGAGTGCAGAGCGTGCCTGGGGAAATGGCACCATTGCGCCGGAGCCGGAGGAGGATGCCTATTCCCGTCCTGGCATGTAGGCACTGGCTGTCTCTGGTTCCGTCGGGCTGGCCGGTGTGCGGTGCGCCTGCGTTGCCGGTGGCGCCGTTGCCGGCGCTGGTGGCCCGGCTTCGCGCCTGAATCCTCGGCGGACCGGGCCTTGCTTCCGTCTTCTCCCTGTCGGCGTCCATCGTGTTCCTTCATTGATGGCGGGCTCCCTGTCCCTGCTGGCAGGGACGCAGGCACCGCGGGCGGTGAAGGACGGTCGCAGTGCAGTAAAAAGGAGACAGAGTGTCCAACTTTGTATAGAATTGGGTGTCCGGCCGCCGCTCTTCTGGCCGTCGCCCCAGCCGCCATGCGGCCGGCGGGGCGGAAGC
>JAEEPQ010000188.1 GCA_016284885.1 Desulfovibrio sp. | reverse complement strand
TTTGAAGCCGCATAGCCCTTGCCGGAGGACTGCGTTGCCGGCCCATGCCGGGAGCCCCTCAGCCGTAACCCCAGTCGCGCGCCAGCTCAGGAAGGCTCTGTCTGGCGGATTGCTGCCCCCGGCTTCGACTTCCTCCATCTGGCTCAGGCGTGCCCATGCCGCCTGCGCTCGCGGGCGAGCAGGAAGACGGCGGCCAGGATCGTAGCCACCCCGGGTCTCGTTTCAAGTGCAATGCGGGTCCCCTGTGGACTGTGTGATGAAATCACGACGGTTTGCGAAAATGGGCAAGTGTGCTCAGGAGGCGGCTGGAGCGCGCCTGCCGGAAAGACGGGAGACAGCCGAGGGAGGACGGCGCAGCAGGGACAGCGCCCGGCAGGCCGTCTTTCGGCGTGGCCACCTTCTCCCGCCTTCCCGGGCCCTTGCCACGGCCTTCAGGACGGCCACGCCGCCGGCGCGAATGCGCTGTCGGCAGCGCCGCGCAAGCCCCGCGCAGGGTGCCGGCACCGCGCCTCGGCTGACTGGCGCGCCCTGGAAAGCGCTGAACGGCGTGCCCCGCTAGACGTGCAGGAGCGAGCGCACGGGAATGTCGCCCAGCTTCTCTCTGCCCTTGAGCGCGTCGATTTCCATGAGCATGGCAAAGCCGGCCACAACGGCGCCCTTCTGGCTGGCAAGCCTGGCCATGGCCTGCGCCGTGCCGCCGGTGGCGAGCACGTCGTCGACGACGAGCGCGCGGTCGCCTGCCGTCAGCGCGTCCTCGTGCATGCACAGGGTGTTCGAGCCGTATTCCAGATCGTAGGACTCGGAGAGGACGCTGTGGGGAAGCTTGCCGGGCTTGCGGATCGGCACGAAGCCGATGCCGAAGCGCAGGGCAAGCGGAGCGCCGAAGATGAAGCCCCTGGCCTCTGCGGACACGATCTTCGTGGGCCGCAGATCCTTTGTCTGCTCGTACATGGCGTCGATTGCGCGCCGGAAGGCTTCGCCGTTGCCGAGCATCGGCGTAATGTCGTAGAAGAGGATGCCCTTCTTGGGGTAGTCCGGTATCTTGCGGATGCAGGATTCAATGTCCATTGCGTTTTCGCCTTGTTGCAGGGTTGGACTTGCGGGGGCAATCAAGCCTCCGCCTGCAGATACCTTTTTCAAGGCGCTTGCGCAACGGCGCGTCCGCGCCCGCCGTCGTCAACCCTTTTCCCCTGCCTGGAGGTCCCCCATGCTCAAAGAACTCTCCCCCCGCGAAGCCTGGAAGCTGCTCGAGGAGGGCAAGGCCCGCCTCGTCGACATCCGCGAACCCGATGAAACCGAAGCCCTGCGGGCGGTTCACGCCGAGGCCGCGCCCCTCTCGCTTGCCGGCCGCATGAACCTGACTCCGCTGGCGCCTGGCACGGCAGCCATCTTCACCTGCCGTTCCGGCCACCGCGTGAAGATGAACGAGGTCACCATCCGTCCCCTGGCGGGAGACGCCCCGGCCTATACCCTCGCGGGCGGCATGGAGGCCTGGGTCAAGGAGGGGCTGCCGGTCGAGCGCGGGCACAGCCTCTCCATCGAGCGCCAGGTGCGCATCGGCGCAGGCTCCCTTGCGGCCGCAGGCGCGCTGCTCTCCCTGGCCTGGCCTGCGTTTGCCATCCTGCCCCTCGTCGTGGGCTGCGGGCTGGTCTTTGCGGGCGTCACGGGCTTCTGTGGCCTGGGCGTGGCGCTCAAGGCCATGCCATGGAACAAATAGCCAAAGAGTTCAGCGCCTTGCCGCCTTCGGACAGCCGAAGTGCATGAAGTCGATCTCCGGGAGGCTGGTCACGCGGGGATCCGGCACCAGCGCAAAGCCCTCCCACTGCGCAAGGACCTCGGCTATGCGCTCCCTGTCCACGCAGGGCGCAAGCGAAGGATGCCGTTCGGCCAGCAGCCTAAGGATGCGGGCGTAGGTGACTTCGCCGCCGTGGAAGCCGTCGACGAACTCGCAGTCCGAGGAGCCGAAGGTCTTGGCGTCCGTGCAGTCGAGCGCGTCTATGCCCCGGGCGTGCAGGGCCTCGCGCAGCCTGAAGAGGTGCCGGTAGGCCTCGGGCCGGGTGCGCATGAAGGCAAGCACCCGCTCGGAGAGGGGGGCGATGAAGACGTAGGCTTTGATGCCCCGGGACTGGAGGCGGTGGACGATGCCGCAGAGGGCGTCGAGGTGGTCCTGGGCTGGCGCCTCCTCGCCGGGCCTGGCATGGTAGAAGGCCTTGATGCCGTGTCTGGCCTCGTCGAGGGTGGCCTGGAACTGGTAGTCGTATGGGCGCTTGCGGCCCGTGACGTCTCCCGTGTAGTACCAGGCGCCGTCGGGGCCGAAGCCGTCGCTGCTCTGCTGGGCCATGATGCCGAAGCGGTCCCGGCGGAAGCCCTGCCCGAAGAGGCCGGCAAGGGGCCTGGCCAGCTCGGCGAAGGAGATCTTGCCTTCCAGCAGCCAGGTCCAGGGCTGCTTGAGCGAGGCCAGGCGCAGGCTGTAGGACCCGCTGGTGGGCTCGGCAGGGTCGTTCGGCCTGGCCTCCCAGCGTGGCATGAACCACCAGAAGTCGAGTCCGATGATCACGGCCTCGGGTTCATGCACCTTGAGCATGGCGTCCAGGGTCGAGCGCAGTATCTTCAGGTTGCCGGCAACGCCGCCCATGTTCAGAAAGCGCGCGTCCGGAGCAAAGCAGGCCCGCCTGAACTGCATGACCCGCGAGGAGCCTATGGCAGCTATGCGCGGCTTCACCCTGGCGTAGAGCTGGAGCTTGTAGTCCACAAAGTCCTGCGACACGCCGGAGCCAAAGAGCGCGAACTCCCCGTCCGCCTGCATGGCGCAGGCCCGCTCGACGGCGCAGTCCCCGCTCTCGTAGAGCCACCAGGCAGAGTAGGGCGCAGCGATGAAGACGAGGAAGGCAAGCAGGGCCAGGGTCGCTTTGGCAAAGCGCGCAAGGAAGCTGCGACATGCCGCCGCTTCAGGGCTTTCAGCAGGGCTGGATCCCGAGTTCTGTCCCTCCAGCAAGGACGTGCTTTCCATGGGCGTCTCCTGAAAATGGAACAGAAAATACGTCAACAGTCTCAAATTGAATGCAATAGGGCATTGATTTTCATGCCAAACAGGCGATTTGTCCATAGCGTGGCACCAGGGTCCTGTCAATAGGCTGCCTTCTCCCTGCCATTCCGTGGCGCCGGGTCTGGGTCGAGCCTGACTTGAGGCTGCCAGGCGGGAGCGCGTTTGGCTGTTGACAGAGTGCAGGGAAAGACTGATCTCTTGTTGGGCAGTGCCTGCGCTTCCGAAGGCGACCGCCTGCGACAGCGGTGCCAGACCCCCCTGGAAAGCGCGCGGAGGTGAAGCACATGCCTGAATGGTCAGCGGCGTTCTTCAGACCCCTGCACCGGCAGATGGTCGAGGGCGTTGCCGTCTGCACGGTCTGGGACATCGCCGAGATTGCGGAGCAGCCCGCGCGCGTGGACGAGCTTGTCCGCTGCCTCCACGAGGCCTTTCGCCAGCTGGGCCTGCAGCTGCGGCTCCGCGGGCCCGCTTCCAGCGCCGGCCAGTCCCGGCTAGGGACGCACTGATAAAAGGCGTTTTCCAGCGAGATGGCTCGACTCACTCCTTGAAATGTCAAGGAGCAGTCGAGCCGATGATGAATTGTTCAGCGTATCCCTAGCAGCGGCGCCCCCCTTCCCGAACGCAAGGAAACCGGCATGAAGACCATTCGACTGCTCTACCCCGACCATCTCAGCGGCGGCCTCGACACCTACTGGTTCGGCGCCCATCTCCTGCGGCATATCCTGCCGGCAAACCCCGACCAGCCCCTGATCCAGGTCGACGTGCCTGCCCCCGACGGCAAGCCGCGCCCCGTTGCCGGGGGCATGCGCGCGCGGTCAGAGGTTCTTGCCGGCATCGCCGACGCCAAGCGCAAAATTGCCCGGGAGCGGCCGGACCGCATCATCACCCTGGGCGGCAGCTGTCTGGTGTCGCTGGCCCCCTTCGACTACCTCCACGGACGCTATCCCGATGCCGGCATAATCTGGATCGACGCCCACCCGGACGTCTCCACGCCCCAAGACGGCTATCCCTATGCCCACGCCATGGTGCTGGGCTCGCTCCTCGGCGCAGGCGATCCAGGCCTCGCCGGCATGATGGAGCACCCTCCCTTCAAGGCAGGCGGGCTCATCTACGTGGGCCTGCAGGGCCTGCACGGCTATCAGGAGCGCTTTCTCAAGGAAGCCGGCATCGACTGCCGCATCCAGACCGGCAGCTTCCTTTCTGCGCAGGAGATCCGGGCCTTCGCCAGCCGCTTCAGGCACGTGCTCGTCCATTTCGACATCGACGTGCTGGACGAGCGCCGCTTCCACTCGACCTACTTTGCCAATCCCGAACTTGCGGGCGACGGCTCCGGCGGAGGCAGAATGGACATGGAAACGCTGGCGGAGACGCTGGCCTGCATCGCCGGCGCCTCCGAAATAGCCGGCTTCACCATCGCCGAGTACCTGCCCTTCGACGAGCACAGGCTCCGCAAGACGCTCGCCGGGCTCAGGCTCTTCACGGAGTAGGCCATGCAGCTGGAAGCCCTTGACCTGCGCCTTTCCGTCTGCAAGCTTGCCGGCCTTGCCGGCATCGATCTTGCCTCGGAACTGTTCTTCCTCGGCAGGACCGCCGACGAAATCTCCCTTGTCTGCCCCACTGGGGACGCGCCCCGGACGGCGCTGGCGCGCGAAGACGGCTGGCGGGCCTTCCGGGTCAAGGGCAGCATGGACTTTTCCCTCGTCGGCGTGCTGGCCAGGCTTTCCGGCGCGCTGGCCAGCCAGGGCATACCGATCTTTGCCGTCTCGACCTTCGAC
>JAEEPQ010000187.1 GCA_016284885.1 Desulfovibrio sp. | reverse complement strand
TCATGTCCAGCTGGCGCGTGTGGATGGCAAGGTAGCCTGCCACCTTCAAAAGCGCCTCGCCCTCGTCGAGGTCCATGCCCTCGAGCCGGGCCGTGAGCTGGTCGTTGCGTATGTCCGGCTGGAAGCCGAACTCCCAAAGTATGTCGCCCACGAAGTTGACGCGCAGGATGCGGCGTTCCACGTCGGCCGCGCCCCCGCGCAGGACGAAGGAAACGTAGTTCTCGGCGCGGCGCTGGCCCACCCTGGCCTCCACGGAGATGAAGTGGAAGCCGAAGCGCGAGTGCATGCTCACGTACTGGCTGGAGACCAGGAAGTAGTTCTTCTCCGTGAAGAAGTCGGTCTGCGCGCCCACGGCCAGGTGCGGGTTGGCCGTGGCCTCGAAGAGCACCGAGAGAAAGCCCTTGCTGTCCACGGGCGGCGGCCCCTCCCAGACGTAGGCGTTCATGCCGTGCCACAGGGCCTGCATGGGCAGGGAGGAAACGTTTCTGATGTCGATGAGCGGACCCTTCACGGCCTGGGCCTCGGGACGGAAGCCGTCGCTTAAATTGATCACCCAGAACTGCTTGGCCACCTGGTCGTAGAGCTGGCGCACCCGCTCCTGGGCCTGGCTCCTGCCCGAGCCCAGGGCGAACATGGCGTCGATGGCCTTGACGTGGCAGTAGCGGGCAATGTCGTGGTAGGTGCGGCAGTTGGCGGCCGTAAAGTCGAGGCTCTCCACGTCCAGGGTGAGCGGCAGGATGGCCTTGCAGGCATCCTCGAGGATGCGGTAGACGGGACTTCCCGGCATGTAGTCCACGGGGTGGCTGGCATGGCCCGCCAGCTCGTCCTGCAGGCCCTCGTAGACGCAGCCGTCGCCGGCGGACACGGTGATCCACTCGAGGCCCGCGCACCGGGCCATGGCGTCCTTGAGCCCGAAGACCGCAGGGATGCCGAACTCCCGGCAGAGCACGGCAAGCCTGGAGCACAGATGCCCCTCCTCGCAGATCACCGCAGACACCCTGTCGAGGGCGGCCGCCCAGAGGTAGCTGTCGTCGCCTGTGATCAGCACCGCATGGGGCGGGATGTTCCTGATGTCGTCCCAGCTTCGCGCGGCCACGGGGTGGCCTGCGGCGATGCCGGGATTGGAGGGAATGCCGCCTGTGAGAATGGGTTCCGGCAGATGTTCAAGGTCCACGCCGTCTTCGGCAAGGGAGGGCGCCGCATCCTGCCCCGTCTGGCCAGCCACCGGAACGGCGGCCGCCGGCGCCGGCGTCTGCCTTGACGAGGAGCCAGAAATTTCCTGCAGGTTGCCCTTGGCCTGATGCGCCACCTGCTTGGAGCGCAGGAGCATGTCGTAGACGTCGAGGATGCGCAGCTCGCCTTGCGGCGTTGCCACCCAGACGAGGGTCTGGGGCCGTCCGCGGGCACCTGCGCAGGCAAGGGCAATCTCGGCCGCTTTGGATGCCGCCGCGTCGGGGCAGGCGGGGCTTCCTTCCTGGCGCAGCTTTCTCGCGCGCACGCGCCAGGGGGAGGCCTGCTCGACGTAGAAGGCGTCGAAGGGGGCCGCCGTGTACTCGACGATCTCGGGCAGGCCCTCGGCCGCATAGACGTGCACCCGGGAGCCTTCGGGCTCGAGGGGATTGGCCGTGTGGGCGTAGCCCCCGCGGGAGCCCTCCTCCACCGCCATGCAGGAAATGCTGAAGCCCGTGCCCTTTTCCGTGAGCCCGCGCGCCCGGCGGTAGACCAGGGCCTGGGGACAGGCCTTGAGGGCCATGGTGCGCTGCAGGGCCTTGACGATCTCGGCATCCGGCGCATCGAGGGCTATGGACTGGCCCCAGAGGAAGAGGCCGTCGGATTCCCACTCGGATTCGGGCGGCCAGAGGCGTCCGCGCAGGAGCAGGCGCATGGGCCCCCGGCCCTGGCACGCGGCGCGCAGATCCTTCAACGCGCCGGCCACGGCCTGGTAGAGCTCGCCGGGCATGGCCTGGTCCAGGATGAGCTCCTCGATGCCTTCGGCCAGCTTCAGCAGGCGCTTGGGCTTGAGCCCGCCGCCGGCCTGGATGCGCCGGTTGATCTCCTCGCGCAGGGCAAGGCCGCCAAGCAGGCGGTCGCAGCCGGCGCCCGTGACGAGAAAGCCCTCGGCCATGAGCGGGCGGAAGCGTTCGGGCACGCGTCCGGCAAAGGCCGCGTTCTTGGGGGCCAGCAGGGGGTTGGCAGGAACGCAGGCGCTGTCCAGCGGAACGACGAGAGGGCCGGGGATGCAGGAGTCCTGGTTCAGGACCAGCAAGCTCACCTGCTTCTGCAGTTCGCCGAAGCGCTTCAGCAGCTCTGGCCCCGGCTTGGGGTTGAGGCTCTGCAGCTGGCGTATGCACTGGAAGACCTGCAGGGCCACGTCCGTGCACAGGGCGCGCACGCCGTAGATGCCGAAGGGATGGTCGCAGCACAGCGTGTACTCCAGCTGGGTCTCCACTTCCTGAAAGCGGTTCCAGGCCGTCAGGAACATGCGGAAGCGGTTGCTCAGCACCTCGAACTCGCTGTTCTTCGATGCCTGCTCCTCGGCCTTCCTTTCGGATTCGCCGTGCGAAAACACTTTCTTCAGCCAAGAAATACCCATGACGCACCTCGCAGCCGCAAGCCATCATTGATCGTGAAAATAGCTAGCACTCCAACTCTGCCAAGGCAAGGCCGTACGGCGAGGCAAGCCCTCCCCTGCCCGCTTCTGGCGCCTGCCGGGCACATGTGCCAGGCTTTGCCAGGGAGTCCCTGCTTCCTGCCTGGCCCCGTCCCTTCCCGTTCCGCTCGCGCCGGCTGCCATTCCAGCTTCGGCCATTCCAGCTTTCCATGCCCGCATCTTGCCAGCCCCAGCGTCGCAAGGCCCCCGCTTGCCTGCTCTCAGCCTGTCCCCAGTCTGCCCCAGACCTGGCCGGCCTGTCCCGCTGGCGCGGCGTGACGATTCGCGGCAGATTCAGGGCACCCGTCTAGCACCCCTGAAGCAGTTCAGAGGCACCCAGAGGCACAAGGAGGCCGTTCATGAACATTGCAGCGCGACATGCCCTTTCCCTCCCCTTCTTCCGCTCTGCCCTGCTTGCCGCCCTGCCGGCAGCGCTGGGCATAGCCCTCAGCCCCGCTGCAGTCCTTGCCGGAGGCAGGGAACTGGCCTTCGTCAAGGGCATCTACGAGAAGATGCGCCAGAATTTCCGCGATCCCAGCGCGCCCATGTACCTGCCCTTCCGGGAGCACGCCTCCCCCAGACTGCACAAGCTCTTCCAGGACGCCCAGGCGGCCATGGCGGAAGGCGAGCCCCTCGTGGCCTACGACTTCTTCATGCAGGGCAGCAACTGGGATCCTTCAGAACAGCTCAGCTTCTCTGAGACCGGCCCCTCGAGCGTGCGCGTCGCCTTTGCCGGCACCAGGAACCATCCCCGCCCCAAGGGCGCCTGGGTGGAGTTCGACGTGGCCTGCCGCGGACAACACTGCGTCATCGAGGAGATTCGCGACCCCGAGGTGGGATCCCTCGTCCGCTTCCTCAGGGAAACGGCAAGGCAGGCCAAGGCAAGGTAGCAGGGCCCGCGTCCTGACGCAGCGGCTGGGCTGTTCAGTCTGCAGGCAAGGACAGGCGCGAAAAGCAGCGACAGGAAGCACGCTCCTTGGCCGCAGCCCTCGCCATGCTCCCGCGCTTCGGCGATCGCGAGCGCCCCGCCCCCCTGCATCGGCAATGACGTGGATTTGACGGGAATGCCGGGTCTTCGGGGCCGTCTGGACCTTCTATGCTGGCCAGAGACGGGCAGGACAGGCTTCCCGCTTTGCTGACGGACTGCCGCCTGCACCGTCCAGCCCTCCTCCGCGCCCAGCCTCTGCCACGCCCCATCTGCCCATGTCCAGGCTGCGTTCCGGCGCCGGCAGCCCCACAATCCTGCAACTGCGCCTGACGAGACTGCGACGTGAGGCAAGGCTGGCGACAGGGTGTCCTTCCACGGGGCCTTTCAAGGATATTGACCGCTAACAGCTTAAGATTTAATTACTTTTGTGAATGATAGACGAGTTCCCCGTGGCAGACCCCCTGTCGGATCTTGTGCTGCCGCCACATGCCCCCTCAGCTCTCCCCAAGGGGCAGTGCACGATATTGCCAGCCTTGCCGAAGAACAGCGTTTGACCATGCCAATAATGGAGAATCTCATGGCGCGCATCATACCCACAGGCGCTCAAAGTTTTGTGAAACTGCGCCAACGCAATCTCTTCTATGTTGACAAAACAAAATTCATCCAAGAGTGGTGGGAACGCGAGGATGATGTGACGCTCATCACGCGCCCAAGACGATTTGGCAAAACGCTCATGCTTGATACGGTGAATACGTTTTTTTCGCTTACGTATGCTGGACGCAACGATCTCTTTGAAGAGCTTGAAATCTGGAATAGTGAAAAATTCCGTGTACTGCAAGGGACAAGACCGGTAATCTTTTTTTCTTTTGCTGATATAAAATGTAATAATTATAAAAATTTACGTATTTCAATAAATGATTTACTTGTAAATATTTATAATTATTTTAGAACTATCCTAAATTTTGATTTGTTATTAGACACAGAAAAATATCAATTTAATTCAGTACGTCAAGATATGCCTGAAGTTATAGCCACAAAATCGATCAAGAATCTTTCAACCTATTTAACACGCCAGTTTGGCGTCAAGCCGATCGTTCTCCTCGACGAGTACGATACGCCAATGCAGGAAGCATGGATTAGTGGCTATTGGGATGAAGCTGTCCGATTTTTCAGTAGCTTTTTCAATTCGACATTTAAAACCAACGAGAACATAGAACGGGGACTCATGACAGGCATCACCCGTATAAGCAAAGAATCA
>JAEEPQ010000186.1 GCA_016284885.1 Desulfovibrio sp. | reverse complement strand
GAGAGTTCCCAAGGCCGCCGGATCGCAGCAAAAGGGCGCAATTGACAGCTGAACATGATCTGCAGGAGACGCCGCAGGGCTGCGGGGAGAGAGGCCCAGGACGCCTGCCGCAGACCGGCCCGAAAGCGTCCTGAAGCGCTTCCTGCCTGCCTTGCGCGCCCTGTACCCATCTGGTAGGAAAGAGCGACATGTGAATGGATTGGGGCACGACCTGCCCCTGGACTCACTCTCTTCAGGAAGGACATTCCGCCATGAAAAAGCTTCTTGCCTTCGCCCTGCTCGCCGTCTTTGCCCTGTCCACGCAGGCCTTTGCCAAAAAAGCCTACGTCAACGGCATCGACCCCAACTATCCTCCCTTCGCCTACGTCGATGAAAAGACTGGACAGCCCGCCGGCTTCGACGTCGATTCCATGAACTGGATCGCCAAAACCATGGGCTTCGCCATCGAACACAAGCCCATGGCCTGGGACGGCATCATCCCCGCCCTCCTTGCCAAGCAGATCGACATGGTCGCCTCCGGCATGAGCATCACCGACAAGCGCCGCCAGCAGGTGGACTTCTCCGATCCCTACTGGAAGGTCTCCCGCGTGTTCCTCGTCAAGAAGGATTCCAAGGTCACGCCTGAGGACATTCTCTCCAAGCCCCTGAAGCTCGGCGTGCAGCGAGGCACCTCCGAAGCCGAGGCCATCAAGAGCGAGCAGAAGGAGAAGGGCTACAAGTTCGAGCTGCGCGCCTACGACTCCGCGCCCCTCGCCGTCGAAGACCTGCTCAACGGCCGCATCGACGCAGCCCTCATGGACAGCCTGCCTGCCAACAACGCCATCACCACCGGCCGCGACGTCAAGATCTGCGGCACCCACGGCGAAGAGGACAACTTCGGCGTTGCGGTCCGCAAGGAAGACACCGAGCTGAAGAAGCTCATCAACGAAGGCTACAGGAAGCTCATGGCTGATCCCTACTGGAAGGAGCTCCAGAAGAAGTATCTGCCCCAGTAGCGGCGCGCCCCTCCCCCATTTCTTTACGCCGGCCGCAGGCGTCTGAAGCCTGCGGCCGGCCTCGGGCTTAGGCACATGCACTCCCTTACCGTCATACTCCAGGCGCTGCCCTACATCCTCCAGGGCACGGCCGTCACCGTGGCCGCCGTGGCGCTCGCCCTCGGCATGGGCCTCGCGTTCGGCGTGCCCTTCGCCATGGCCCAGGTCTACGGCCATCCCCTCCTCAAGAAGCTGGTTGCCCTCTACGTCTGGTTCTTCCGCGGCGTCCCCATCCTCGTCCTGCTCTTCCTCTTCTACGGCTTCTTCATCAGCATCGAATTCATGGTCGATCCCTTCCTGATCTCCTGCCTGGTCATGGGATGCACCAGCACGGCCTACCAGTCGCAGATCTTCAGGGGCGCCATCGAATCCCTGCCCTCAGGCCAGATGAAGGCGGCCCGGGCGCTCGGCATGCGGGACAGCCAGGCCATCGCCACCATCATCCTGCCCCAGGCCATGCGCCTCTCCATCCCCGGCTGGGCCAATGAATTTTCCATCCTCCTCAAGGACTCTGCCGTCTGCTACGTGCTCGGCACCCAGGACATCATGGCGCGCACGGCCGCCGTGGCGGCCCGCACCCACGAGCACCTCGCCCTCTACGCCACCACAGGCGTCATCTACTTCATTCTGACCATCATCGTCCTCAAGCTGCTCCACAATCTGGAAACCCGGATGCAGATTCCCGGCTACAGCACGGGAGCAGGCTTTGACAGCGGAGCCATGGCATGATCAGCAGCGAATCGAACGAAACTATCCTGCAGGTACGGCACATCTCCAAGACCCTTGGCGACAAGAAGATCCTGACCGACTGCTCCCTGGACATGAAAAAGGGCGAGCTGAAGGTGCTCATCGGTCCCTCGGGCGCTGGCAAAAGCACGCTTTTGCAGTGCATCAACTGCCTCATCATGCCGGACGAGGGCGAAATCATCCTGCAGGGCGCCAAGCTCTACATGCAGAGCAAGAAGGAACTGTGCGCCTACAGGACCAAGGTCGGCATGATCTTTCAGGATTTCAACCTCTTCGACCACCTCAACGCCATCGACAACGTTGCCATCGCCCTGTGCAAGGTCAAGGGCATCGACAAGAAGACGGCCCACGGGCGCGCCATGCAGGAGCTCGAGCGCGTCGGCCTTGACAGCAAGGCAAGGCTCTATCCCGCCCAGCTCTCCGGCGGCCAGAAGCAGCGCGTGGCCATAGCCCGCGCCCTGGCCATGGATCCCACGGTCATCCTGCTCGACGAGCCGACCTCGGCGCTCGATCCCGAACTCGTCGGCGAGGTGCTCAACGTCATCCGCGAACTCTCCAGGGCCGGCATGACCATGATTATGGCAACCCATCAGATGGAGTTCGCCAGAGCCGTGGCCAACGAGATCGTCTTCATGGAGAAGGGCGTCATCATCGAGCACGGCACTCCGGCGGAGCTGCTCGCCGAAGGCGCCAAGACCCGCACCCGCGACTTCTGCACCACGTTACTCAGCATGGAGAGCGGCGCCGATGTTTGAACCCGACTTCCTGTACGGCGAGATACTCCCCGCGCTCAACCGCGGCCTTGTGCTCTCGTTCCAGCTCATCGTGCCGGCAGCCGTCCTCGGCTTCGCCGGCGGACTTGCCCTCGGCTGCCTGCGAGTCTTCGGCACGCCCTGGATGCGGGGCCTCGGCAACGCCTACACCGCCGTCATCCGCGGCGTTCCCCTCGCCGTGCAGCTCATGATGATCTACTTCGCCCTGCCGAAGATAGGCATCTACTTCGAGCCCTACGGCGCGGCGCTCCTAAGCTTCATCCTGTGCTCGGCGGCCTACCATTCCGAATACATCCGCGGCGCCCTGCTCTCCATCAAGCAGGGCCAGTTCAAGGCGGCCCAGGCCCTCGGCTTCACCACGCTCCAGACAGTCTTCTGGATCATAGCTCCCCAGGCGGCCAGGCGCGCCCTGCCAGGCTGCGGCAACGAGATAGTCTACCTCGTCAAGTACTCCTCCCTCGCCTACCTCGTGACCTGCATGGAGCTCATGGGCGAAGGCAAGGTGGTCGCCTCGGACACCTTCCGCTTCACTGAGGTCTTCCTCGTGGTCGGCGCCTACTACCTTGTCATGGTGACCATCGCCACGTGGATTCTCCACTGGCTCGAAAAGCGCTACCGCATCCCCGGCTTCGGCGCCCAGTAGCGCCGACGCCTTCCTCTGGCCTTTTCCTCCCCGCCGCGTCCATGGAGATGCAGGCGGGGAGTTGCTTTTCTGACGTCAACAGGCTGATATTGCAGATTATATTACTACTTCAATATATGCTTATATACGGCTATAGTGATACAGGACCTCTCCTGTTGCTTTTTTCACAACATCCATTACCTTCCTTGGCGGAGGATTAGCCATGCTTCGAAGAGTGGATCTGCACACCCATTCGTGCGCATCGGACGGCACGGACACGCCGGCAGAGCTTGTGGCCAACGCGCACAAGGCTGGACTCGGCGCCGTGGCCCTCACAGACCACGACACGCTCTCCGGACTCCCCGAGGCGCAGGAGGCGGCGAAGCAGTACAGCGATATGGAGTTCGTCAGGGGCGTTGAGGTGTCCACGGGCTCCGATCAGGGCGAGATGCATATTCTGGGGCTCTGGGTTCCCGAGGACGCCGAGCCGCTGGAAAACGCCCTGGCGGAGATGCGCAGCCGCCGCGGCGCACGCAACGAACGCATCGTGGACAAGCTCTGCCAGCTCGGCTGCCCGCTCACCATGGACGACGTGCTGCGCGAGGCAGGCGGCGAGTCCGTGGGACGCCCCCATATTGCCATGGCCCTTATGACGAAAGGCTACGTCAAGAGCATCAAGGAAGGCTTTGACAAGTACCTCGGCCAGACCGGCAAGGCCTACCTCCCCAAGGACGTCATGGAGCCGGAGAAGGCCGTTTCCGTCATGTCGCGCATAGGCTGCTCGGTCGTTATCGCGCATCCTCTGCTGCGTCCCTACCCGCCTGGCTGGGTCTACGACTTCGCCAAGCGTCTTGTCCCCTGCGGCCTGTGCGGCATCGAGGCCTGGCACAGCGAGCACACGGAAGCCGATGCCCGCGAATGCATTGCCATCGCCCGGCGCCTCGACCTCTGCGTCTCCGGCGGCAGCGACTACCACGGCCGCAACAAGCCCCGCATCGCTCTTGGCACGGGCTACGGCAGCCTCTTCGTCACCTGGGACGCCTACATGCTCCTCAAGCGCTGGCGCAAGCACCGGGGCTTTGCCTGCTAAGGCGCCCCCTCTCCCCCGAAACCAAGCGGCCGGCGGAAGGCATCCTGTCAACAACAGAAACCCTCCGCCGGCCGCATTTGATCTCTAAGGAGAAGCTCAGGCCACTACTTGCCCTTGCCGCAGCACTTCTTGTACTTCTTGCCGCTGCCGCAGGGGCAGGGATCGTTGCGGCCGACGCGGGGCGCTGCGCGCGCAGGTTCGGGCTTGGCGGGCTCGGCCTCCGAGTCGCTGGCCCCCGAATAGCTGAGGTTCTGTGTGGTGTCCTTGTGGCGGAAGGCCTCGGGAATGTCCTCGGCTGGACGGGCTTCCCCTTCCGCTTCGGCAGGGCCTTCCGGTTCCGCTCCGGACGCAGGGACAACTTCCGGCGCTTCGGGCGTCTGGTCGCCTGCGCTGCCGACTACGGCTTCGGCAGCACCCTCCTCGGGCCTTGGCTGGACGTGGACCCGGGTCAGCGCCTTGATGGCGCTCTCATGGATGAGCAGCATGAGCATCTCGAACATGTGGAAGCCTTCGCGCTTGTACTCGAGCTTGGGGTCGCGCTGGCCATAGCCGCGCAGGCCTATGCCGTCGCGCAGG